>JAJPEW010000019.1 GCA_021166755.1 Hydrogenophaga sp.
CGCTCTTCACGCTGGCGGCGGTCGCGAAAGTTGGTAGCTATGGCTAGTTCCTTGTCGTGGGCAGTTGGTCAGAAAAAAACAAACCCCTCGGGGCCACGCGCAGTGCACAGCAGCCGAGGGGCCTTCCGGAGCGGATGAAATCACACCTTGGAGGAAACGTCTGTCGCCACTAATTGGGAGAAACTCTCCAGCGACATGACACCGAGGTCTTTGTTGCCTCGTGCCCGCACAGCCACAGCGCCAGCGCCTTTTTCCTTGTCGCCCACGACGAGGATGTAGGGCAGCTTTTGCAACGCGTGCTCCCGTATTTTATACGTAATTTTCTCGTTGCGCAGGTCGGTCTCTACCCTAAGCCCTTGTTTTTGCAGCGCTTTCGCCACTTCCTGCACGTAGTCGGCCTGGGCATCGGTGATTCCGGCCACCACCACCTGCACCGGCGCAAGCCAGACGGGCAGCGCTCCCGCGTGCTGTTCGATCAGGATGCCAATGAAGCGCTCCAGGCTGCCCACGATGGCGCGGTGCAGGATCACCGGGCGCTGGCGGCTGCCATCCTCTGCCACATATTCGGCATCCAGCCGCTCCGACAGGTTGAAGTCCACCTGAATCGTGCCGCACTGCCACTCTCGGCCCAGGGCGTCCTTGAGGGTGTACTCGATCTTGGGTCCGTAGAAAGCCCCATCTCCCTCGGAGATCACGAACTCGCAGCCGGAGTGCCGCAGGCTGTCCATCAGCGCCTTCTCGGCCTTGTCCCAGAGTTCGTCCGAGCCGATGCGGGCAGCCGGGCGCGTGGAAACCTTGTAGAGAATCTCGGTGAAACCGAAATCGGCATACACCTGCTTGAGCACCTTGGTGAAGGTGTCGCATTCCGGGAGGATCTGATCTTCCGTGCAGAAAATGTGGCCATCGTCTTGCGTGAAGCCGCGCACGCGCATGATGCCGTGCAGGCCACCCGACGGCTCATTGCGGTGGCACTGGCCGAACTCGCCGTACCGCAAAGGCAGATCGCGGTAGCTCTTGATGCCCTGCTTGAAGATCAGGATGTGACCCGGGCAGTTCATGGGTTTGAGCGCATAGTCGCGCTTCTCGGACTCGGTCACGAACATGTTGTCGCGGTACTTGTCCCAGTGCCCTGTCTTCTCCCAGAGCGTCTGATCCAGGATCTGGGGCCCCTTGACCTCCTGGTAGCCGTTGTCGCGATACACACGGCGCATGTACTGCTCGACCTGCTGCCAGACCGTCCAGCCCTTGGGGTGCCAGAACACCAGCCCCGGGGCGTGGTCGTCGATGTGGAAAAGATCCAGTTCCTTGCCGAGCTTGCGGTGATCGCGCTTCTCGGCCTCTTCAAGCATCGTCAGGTACTGCTGCAGGTCCTCCTTGGAAGCCCAGGCGGTGCCATAGACACGCTGCAGCATCTCGTTGCGGTGATCACCGCGCCAATAGGCACCGGCCACCTTCATGAGCTTGAAGTGCTTGAGCTTGCCCGTGCTGGGCACGTGGGGGCCACGGCACAGGTCCTCGAAGGCGCCTTCGCGGTACAGCGACACGTCCTCGTTGCTGGGGATGCTGGCGATGATCTCCGCCTTGTAGTGCTCGCCCAGTCCCTTGAAGTACGCCACCGCTTCATCACGCGGCAGCACGCGGCGCACCACCGGCTCGTCCTTGGACGCGAGTTCGGCCATCTTCTTTTCGATGGCAACCAGGTCCTCGGGCGTGAAGGGCCGTTTGTAGGAAAAGTCGTAATAGAAGCCGTTGTCGATCACCGGTCCGATGGTCACCTGGGCGTCGGGGAACAGTTCCTTGACCGCGTAGGCCAGCAGGTGGGCGGTCGAATGCCGGATCATGTCCAGGCCGTCGGCATCCTTGGCGGTGACGATGGCCAGCGGCGCGTCCTCGGTGATCTGGTAACTGGTGTCCACCAGTTTGCCGTTGACCTTGCCACCCAGGGCCGCCTTGGCCAGCCCCGCCCCTATGGACGCAGCCACTTCGGCCACGGTGACAGGGCCGGGGAACTGGCGTTGGGAGCCGTCGGGAAGCGTGATGTTGAGCATGATGTCAGGTCCGGAAAACAAAAAGCGCGGTCGAAGCCGCGCTTGGGGATGGGAAGGAAAAGGCAGGCGCGAACTGCAGGCCTCAGCAGGCCAGAAGGATCTCCGAAGTAGTTCGCGGTGTCATAACCAAGGTGCCTTTCTCGCTCTTGTATCTGGTTCAGCTGCGATTTTCCCACAAAAAAGCCCGGGGCGCGCCCGGGCTTCGTGTCTCCTCGGCCTCTTCGGGCCTGGGGATCAGTGGAACTGCTCTTCTTCGGTCGAGCCGGTCAGGGCCTTGACAGAGGAGGAACCGCCCTGAATGACCGTGGTCACGTCGTCGAAGTAACCGGCGCCGACTTCCTGCTGGTGCGACACGAAGGTGTAGCCCTTCTCGCGCGCCTTGAATTCCGGCTCCTGCACCATCTCGGTGTAGTGCTTCATGCCTTCGCCGCGGGCGTAGGCGTGGGCGAACTGGAAGGTGTTGAACCAGTTGATGTGGATGCCGGCCAGCGTGATGAACTGGTACTTGTAGCCCAGCGCGGACAGATCGTCCTGGAACTTGGCGATCTGCTTGTCGTCCAGGTTCTTCTTCCAGTTGAACGAGGGCGAGCAGTTGTAGGACAGCAGCTTGCCAGGGCAGGCAGCGTGCACGGCCTGGGCAAACTCACGGGCGAAGCCGATGTCGGGCACGCCGGTCTCGCACCACACCAGGTCGGCGTAGGGTGCGTAGGCCACGCCACGGCTGATGGCTTGCTCCAGACCGTTCTTGACGCGGTAGAAACCTTCTTGCGTGCGCTCACCGGTCAGGAAAGGCTTGTCGTTCGCGTCGTGGTCGCTGGTGATCAGGTTGGCGGCTTCGGCATCGGTGCGGGCCAGCACGATGGTGGGCACGCCCATCACGTCGGCGGCGAAGCGGGCGGCGATCAGCTTTTCGATGGCTTCCTGCGTGGGCACCAGCACCTTGCCACCCATGTGGCCGCACTTCTTCACGGCGGCCAGCTGGTCTTCGAAGTGCACGCCAGCAGCACCGGCGGCGATCATGTTCTTCATCAGTTCGAAGGCGTTGAGCACGCCGCCGAAACCGGCTTCCGCGTCAGCCACGATCGGCAGGAAATAGTCGATGAACTCAGGGCTGCCCGGCTCGATGCCACGGCTCCACTGGATCTCGTCAGCGCGCTTGAAGGTGTTGTTGATGCGGCGGACCATGGTCGGCACCGAGTCGTAGGCGTAGAGCGACTGATCGGGGTACATGGTTTCGCTGGTGTTGCCGTCGGCAGCGACCTGCCAGCCCGACAGGTACACGGCTTCCAGACCAGCCTTGGCCTGCTGCATGGCCTGACCGGCGGTGATGGCGCCGAAGGCGTTGACGTAGCCCTTCTTGGCGCCGCCGTTGACCTTCTCCCACAGCTTCTCGGCGCCACGCTGGGCCAGCGTGTACTCGGGCTGCATGGAGCCGCGCAGACGCACCACGTCAGCGGCGGAGTAACCGCGCTTGACCAGCTTCCAGCGGGGGTTGGTGGCCCAGTCTTTTTCCAGGGCTTCGATCTGCTGTTGGCGGCTCAGCTGCGCATTCAGGGCTTTGGTCATGAGAACACTCCGTGAGGTTGATGGTGAGGACTGCGGCGACGGGCTTGGGTTTTCGTGGCCGATGGACGTACTTTAAGTCTTATACAAGACCTCGTGAAGCTCTTATGTCTTATAGAAGACAAAATATTTTTTCTTTAAAAATCAACACTTATTCGTTTATATTCCTCAATATGAAATGATTTTTCTTGAATCGAGAAATTTTGGCGCACCGCAGCATTACCTGATTTCATCATTCAAAAACAAAATCTTCCATCATGAAATTTCCCGTGCCTTTGCGACAGCCACCTGCTGTCAACAGAAAGACAGCCTGCGGTCATCAGGCATGATCCAGGCCATGACACGCGCTCTACCCCGCTCCTCGCCATCCCCATGGCTGGCCTACAGTTGTCTTGCCTTAAGCATGTCCCTGGTCGGCAGCTACGTGGCGCTGTCAAAACCACTGGTCGCCGTCATCCCGGTGTTTCTGCTGGCGTGGCTGCGTTTTGGCATTGGAGGCCTGGCCATGATCTCGTGGCTTCGCAAACCTGCCGATGAACCGCCCCTGACGACCAGAACGCGCTGGCTGCTGTTCCTGGAGTCCTTTCTGGGCAATTTCATGTTCTCCATCTGCATGCTTTTCGGGGTGAGTCTCACCACCGCCGTGGCGGCAGGCGTGGTCATGTCCTCCATCCCGGCGGTGGTCGCCATCCTGAGCGCCCTTTTCCTCAAGGAGCAGATTGGAAAGCGCACGGCCGCCGCCATCGTGTGTGCCGCCGCAGGTATCGGGCTCTTTTCCCTGCAGAAGCCTCCGGCAGACAGCAGTACAGCCTCGGGCGGGGAGTTTCTGGGGGTGTCTCTGGCGGTCTGGGGGAATCTGCTGGTCTTTGCGGCGGTCGTCTGCGAAGCGTCTTACGTTGTCATCGGCAAGCGCCTGACCGACGGCCTTGGGCCCAGGCGTATCTCGTCAATCATCAACCTCTGGGGATTTGCACTGGTCACCCCCTTGGGCATCTGGACCGCGTGGCACTTCGATTTCAGCCAAGTGACCCCTACCCTTTGGGGCCTGCTGGTGTTCTACGCCCTCGCTGCCAGCGTATGGACCGTGTGGCTGTGGATGACCGGCCTCAAGACCGTCCCGGCATCCCGTGCAGGGGTGTTCACCGTGATGCTGCCCGTCAGTGCGGCGGCCATCGGGGTGTTGTTCATGGGCGAGACCCTGACGGCATTGCAGATGCTGGCGTTCGGTATCGCGCTGATGGGCCTCCTGCTGGCGACCTTGCCGGGGCGCACCGCAGGCACCGCTTCAAGCTGATGGCTGGTTCAGAGGCACCACAGTCCGGTGGGTTGGGTGATGCCCATCCACAGGGCCCAACCGGACGTTCCCATGAGCGCCAGACCGGCGAGACGAATGGCCCACGCGCCCGAAGCGCCGCCGCGAAGACGCAGGAGCAGCCAGGGACCCGCCGTCAGCGAGACGGAGGTTCCCAGTGCGAACAGGGCCATGATCAAGGCACCATCCAGGGCGCTGGCTGACAGCGAGGCCATCAGCAAGGCCGAATACAGCAGACCGCAGGGCATGAGCGCCCAAGCCACGCCCAGCACCACGGGCGCTTTGGCCCCCAGCCGGACCAGCACCGGTCGCACTCGGCGCCAGACGCCTTGGGCGAGGTCGTCGATCCAGGCCGGCTGCCGAGCGCGCAGCACCAATGCCAGGCCCAGCAACAAGGCTGCCACATGGAACATGGTCCAGACGGGACGGATGACGGAGGTATTCGTCCCCAACCAGGCCAGTCCCTGCACCGAACCCGCGGCAAACGCACCCATCAGCGCGTAGCCCAGCATCCGGCTGACCTGAAACGTCCAGAGTGCACGGGCACCTTGCTGCCCCGCCGCACGGCTGATACCGGCGCAGGCAGCACCGCACATGGCCACACAGTGCGGTCCGCCCACCACACCCATCACCAGTGCCGTCATCGCCATGGAAGTCTGCATGGCGTGACTTTAAGGGCTCAGGAACACCAGCGCAGCCGGCAAGGTCACCGTCAGATGATCTTGGAAAAACGGGCGCGGTCGATGTCGGACTGAAGGTATCGGTCAAACACCATCGCAATCGCTCGCACCAGATACCACCCGGTGGAAGTGACCTGGATACCCTGGCCGTCGACCGTGACCAGCCCGAACTCGGACAAGCCGGACAAGGTCTCGAGTTCGCGCGCAAAGTAGGACCGGAAATCGATCAGGTGCCCGAGTTCGATGGATTCGAACTGGACCGAACCCTGGCACATGATCGACATGATCACCGAACGGCGCAGAAGGTCGTCACGTGTGAGAGCCAATCCGCGCACGATGGGCAGACGCCCCTGATCGAGCGCGTCGTAGTACTCCTCCAGCGTCTTCGCGTTCTGACTGTAGGTGGCTCCGATGCGGCCGATGGCCGATACCCCCAAGGCGATCAGATCGCAATCCGGCTGGGTGCTGTAACCTTGGAAGTTGCGGTGCAGGCGGCCCTGGCGCTTGGCGACCGCCAGCGCGTCGGTCGGCAAGGCAAAGTGATCCATGCCAACGTAGACATACCCGGCATCGCTCATGGCGTCCAGCGACATGGACAGCATCGACAGCTTGTCGCCAGGGCTGGGCAACTCGGCGGCGATGATCCGACGCTGCGGCTTGAACCGGCTGGGCAGGTGTGCATACGCGTAGAGCGCAATCCGGTCCGGCCTGAGTTCGCTGACTTGAGCGAGGGTCCGGCGGAAGGACTCGGGCGTCTGAAGAGGCAAGCCGTAGATCAGGTCCACATTGACCGATTCGAACCCGATCTTGCGGGCGGTTTCGACCAGCTTGAACACCTGCTCGGCCGGTTGCACACGATGAACCGCCTTCTGGACCGCCGGATCGAAGTCCTGCACGCCAAAACTGAGCCGGTTGAACCCCAGTCGCGCCAGTGTCTGCAGTCGCTGATCGGTCACCGTGCGGGGATCCACCTCGATGGAGTATTCCCCCCCGGGCACCAGCGTGAAATTGCGGCGCAACATGGTCATGAGGTCTTCCAGCTCGGGGTCCGAGAGGAAGGTGGGTGTGCCGCCCCCCAGGTGAAGCTGGGACACGGCATGGCCCTTGCCGAAGTGCTGGACCTGTAGCTCGACCTCGCGGCTGAGATAGCGAAGGTACTCGGCCGCCCGCTCGTGGTGCTTGGTGATCACCTTGTTGCAGGCGCAGTAATAGCACACAGACTCGCAGAACGGAATGTGCACGTAAATCGACAGCGGCAGCGCCATGGACCCGGCCGCACGCTGTTCCAGTGCCTGGATGTAGTCGCTTTCAACAAACGCCTCCACGAACCGATCAGCGGTGGGATAGGAGGTGTAACGGGGACCGGGCACATCGAACCGCTTGAGCAGTTCGTCTGAAATGGCATGACTCACGGAAGATTCTCCAAACTTGTCTGGAACTGTGCACGAACGCATGCCTGCGCCCCTTGATCTTCATCAAGCGCCTGGCGACTACTGGGGAAACCACCGTCATCAAATCCGCGCCAGCACTGTGTTTCTCGACACCCGACAATCCTTTGGGTTAAGCTTGCGCGCGAAATACTCGCAAAAAGCATGGACATCCAAAGCATCAAAGTCGCCTGTTCCAGTTGCAACCTGCGGGAGTTGTGTCTGCCGATGGGCCTCAACGCGGACGAAATCGACAAGCTCGACAGCGTCATCAGCACCCGTCGCCGGATCAAACGCGGGACGTCACTGTTCAACACCGGGGACAAATTCACCTCGCTGTACGCGGTCCGTTCAGGGTTCTTCAAGACCTGCATCACCACGGCAGATGGCCGGGATCAGGTGACCGGCTTCCAGATGACGGGCGAGATCATCGGCCTGGATGGCATCGTCAACGATCGGCACTCCTGTGATGCGATCGCGCTGGAGGATGCCGAAGTCTGTGTAATGCCTTTCGATCAGGTGGAGGAACTCTCGCGCGAGTTCACCACGCTCCAGCACCACGTGCACAAGATCATGAGCCGAGAGATCGTCCGCGATCATTCGGTGATGCTGCTGCTGGGCAGCATGCGGGCGGAAGAGCGTCTGGCGGCCTTCCTGCTGAACCTGGTGCAGCGCCTGCACGCGCGCGGGTTCTCCCAGTCGGAACTCATCCTGCGCATGACCCGCGAGGAGATTGGCAGCTATCTGGGCATGAAGCTGGAGACAGTCAGTCGCACTTTCTCCAAGTTCGTGGAGGAAGGCATCATCGAGGTGAAGCAGCGCTACGTGCACATCAAGGACACGGATGCTCTGCGAAAGATTGTCAACCCCCAGCCCTGCCGCTGAGTCGAGGGTTTGCCGTGGCGCAAGCAACGCGCCCCGGTATCAGTCAGCTGCAACCGTTGCGGGCGCAGTCCCTGGGTCGTTCGTCGGGCGGCACGGGACAGCGGTTGACCTCAAACGGAGACATCGCAAGCATGGTGGTGAGTGTGCTGGACGCCATGGCAAACACCCAGAAGACAAAGAACGCCAAGGTGTACACCGCCTGACGGGACATGGCCACCGGCTCGCCGAACCAGTGGAGATCACCCGGGTCGACCACCGCGAACACCAGCATTTCCATCACACCAGCGACCAGAAAAGCTGGCCAGGCAATCCACATCCATCTTTGGGCTTTTCCCATCGTCTGCTCTCCTGACTGACTGGTGAACGGATCCCCGGCACTCGAACGGTGTGCGCCCAAGACTGGGCACAAAAGCCCTCACTTGCCCGCAGGCACCACCGGCGACGCGGCGTGGTTGCGCGCCTGATGGGCGGGCTGCATCCGGATGAGCGCCTCTTCCCGCGCCTTGCCTTCCAGATCCTTGGCGGCCGCCAAGTCCCGCTCGTACACCACCTTGTCCAGCACGGGGTCGGGGTTGCGCACCGCCAGGATGACCGTGGCAATGCCCGCCACAACCACCAGCAGCGGACCGCCGACGACCAGCCACATGTGCGGGACACGCCACCAGGCGGTCGGCACGGGATGGCGGCTTGACGGAGCGGAATCTGACGACATGACGTGGTCCATGGAGTACCTTGGGGAGATCAGTTTAGCGGGGAACCAGAAAGACAGCCTTTTCGACCACCTCGTCCACCGAGTCGCCGGTGGAGCGGATGGTGAACCGGATGGGGTGTGAGCCCGGTGATGCCGCATTCGGCGGAATCTGGACCGCCATGGGGGCGGAGCGAACCTCGGTGGCCAACACCTCCACCTCGGTTTCCGACGCGATGGCGATACCGTCCAGGCCTTCCACGGTCACACGATAGACCTGCCTATCCTCGGTGGCATTCATGATCTGGAGACGGAAGACGTTCTCGATGCGGCCGTGCTCGACCATTCGAGCCAGGGATCCGCGATCGCGAATCACGTCCACCTTGAGGGGGGTGCGCAGGAACAGGCTGGTGAATACCGCGATGGTGATGACCGCCAGAATGGTGGTGTACACCAGCACTCGGGGACGGAACGCGTGCCGGATCATTTCCTGGCGAGTCCATCCCTGGGCCATGCCGTTCTGCGTCGAGTATTTGACCAGACCGCGGGGATAGCCCACCTTGTCCATCACCTCATCGCAGACATCGATGCAGGCGCCGCAACCGATGCACTCGTACTGGAGGCCATTGCGGATATCAATACCCGTCGGGCACACCTGCACGCACAGCGAACAGTCCACGCAGGAGCCCAGTCCAAGCGCCTTGGGATCCGCCTTCTTGGAACGGGCACCTCGCGGCTCGCCGCGCGCCTTGTCGTAGGTCACGATCATCGTGTCCTTGTCGAACATGGCGCTCTGGAATCGCGCATACGGGCACATGTACTTGCACACCTGCTCACGCATCCAGCCGGCATTGCCATAGGTGGCAAAACCGTAGAAAAAGACCCAGAAGGTCTGCCATGGCCCCAGGGACGCGGCCAGGGTCAATGTGGCCAGTTCCCGGATCGGGGTGAAATACCCGACGAAAGTGAAACCGGTCCACAGGGCAAACAACACCCACAGGAGGTGTTTCAGGCCGCGCTTGCCGAACTTGCTGGCCGACAGTGGCGCCTGGTCCAGACGCAGGCGCGCCGAGCGGTCGCCTTCGACCTTTTTCTCGATCCAGAGAAAAATCTCGGTGTAGACGGTTTGCGGGCAGGCGTAGCCGCACCACAACCGCCCCGCCACCGCGGTGAACAGGAACAGGGCCAGCGCGGAGATGACCAGCAGTCCGGTCAGGTAGATGAAGTCCTGGGGATACAGGACCAAGCCGAAAATGAAGAAGCGGCGCGCTTCAAGATCGAAGAGCACCGCCTGGCGGGCATTCCACTCCAGCCAGGGCAGGCCGTAGAAGACCAACTGCGTGAGCCAGACCGTGGCCCACCGCCACTTGGTGAACAGGCCGAACACGGAACGGGGCTGGATCTTCTTGCGCGAGGCGTACAAGGAGACCATCACCTCGTCATCGGCAGGCACACCGGCGGGCGGTGCGTCTGACGATGCGGAAGCCGTGGGCTGTGGTGTCAACGCAGGGTCGGCAGCTGGCTGGGTCACTTAAGGTCCTGGCTGGATCGGGACGTCAGGAGACGTCCGGTTTACTTGGCCTTGTTGGACAAGCCCCACACATAGGAAGCCAGCACATTGATCTGGGCTTCGTTGAGCAGGGCGGCCTGTGCAGGCATCTGGTTGGTGAAACCGTTGGTCACCGCGCGAACGATGGCCTCTTCACCCCAACCATGCAGCCAGACACCGTCGGTCAGGTTAGGTGCCCCCATGGCCTGCATGCCCTTGCCATCCGGTCCGTGGCAGGCCGCGCAGGCACCCCACTTGCCCTTGCCTTCGGTGGCACGCACGCTGTCGTGCGGGCTGCCGGAAAGGCTCAGGACATAGTGGGCCAGGTTGCGGACGTCTTCCGGGCTACCGACGGCAGCGGCCATGGGGGGCATCACACCAGTACGACCTTGGGCGATGGTGGTCTTGATGTAGGCGTGGTCCGAACCACCCAGCCAGTCGGTGTCCGCCAGGTTGGGGAAGGACTTGCCACCACGCGCATCAGAGCCGTGGCACTGGGCACAGTAGTTCATGAACAGGCGCTCACCGATGGCCATGGCTTGGGCGTCGGCCGCAATCTGCTCGGGCGCCATGCCGTTGTACTTGGCGTACACCGGAGCGATGGCTGCCTCCACCTTCTTGACCTCGGCCGTGTGCTGACCGGTTGAAGACCAGCCCAGGGCACCCTGAAACTTGCCGAACATCGGGTACATGGCACCGTACACCAGGCCAAAGATCACGGTGATGATGAACAGGTACACCCACCACTTGGGCAGCGGGTTGTTCATCTCCTTGAGGTCCTCGTCCCAGACGTGACCAGTGGTGTTGTCGGCGTGGGTGGCGGCCTTGGTCGTGCCACTGATGTACAGCAGGATCGCGCAGGCGATGATGCTGACGAGGGTGACGCCGGCCACAAACAGGTGCCAGAAATCGCTAGTGAAATCGCTCATGATGATTCTCTTTGTCGTGCCGCGGTTCAGTCTTCCTTGAAGGGCAGCTGGGCTGCCTCATCAAAGTCGGGCTGGTTGCGCTTGGACCAGGCCCAGACCACGATCCCCACGAAGGTCAGCAGGCTGATCGTCGTGACGATGCTGCGCAGGTCATTGATGTCCATGCGGCCTCCGTTATTGCTGAGCCACCTTGGTGGCGCTGCGGGCGGTACCCAGTACCTGCAGGTAGGCGATCAGGGCTTCGAGCTCGGTCTTGCCCTTGACCTCTTCCACCGACTTGGCGATCTCTTCATCGGTGTAGGGTGCGCCCAGGGTGCGCAGCACTTCCATACGCTTGGGCATGCCCTCGGCCTTGACCTGCTTGTTGGCCAGCCAGGGATAGGCGGGCATGTTGGACTCGGGCACCACATCGCGCGGATTGTTCAGGTGCACACGGTGCCATTCGTCGCTGTAGCGACCACCGACGCGGTGCAGATCAGGACCGGTCCGCTTGGAGCCCCACTGGAACGGACGGTCGTAGACGAACTCGCCAGCGACCGAGTACGGACCGTAACGCAGCGTCTCGGCCTGGAAGGGACGGATCATCTGCGAATGGCAGTTGTAGCAGCCTTCCTTGACGTAGACGTCGCGGCCGGCCAACTGGAGGGCGCTGTAGGGCTTGAGTCCCTCGACAGGCTGCGTGGTCGACTTCTGGAAGAACAGCGGCACGATTTCCACCAGACCGCCCACGGCCACCACCAGGGTGATCAGGACGATCATGAGAAAGTTGCTGGTCTCGATCCGGGCGTGGCCGGTGAGTTTTTCGTTGCTAGCCATGTTGTTCTTCTCCTCAGGCGTGGGCAGGGTTCACGGCCACCACAGGCGCGTTGATGGCGCGACCCTGGCGTGCAGTCATGATGACGTTCCACAGCATCACGATCATGCCGCCCAGGTAGAGCACACCACCGAGCAGACGGATCACGTAAAACGGGAAGGTGGCCTTGACCGATTCGACGAAGGTGTAGGTCAGGCTGCCGTCGGGATTGACCGAGCGCCACATCAGGCCTTGCATCACACCGGCAATCCACATGGCGGCGATGTACAGCACGATGCCGATGGTGGCGATCCAGAAGTGCAGTTCGATGGCGGGCACCGA
Organism: Hydrogenophaga sp.; assembly: GCA_021166755.1. GTDB lineage: Bacteria > Pseudomonadota > Gammaproteobacteria > Burkholderiales > Burkholderiaceae_C > Hydrogenophaga > Hydrogenophaga bisanensis. The sequence continues at coordinate 12,217 of JAJPEW010000019.1, forward strand.
GTACATCTTCTTCTGGCCGAACAGGCGCGGGATCAGGTAGTACAGGGACCCCATGGACACCAGACCCACCCAACCCAGGGCGCCGGAGTGCACGTGACCCACGGTCCAGTCGGTGTAATGCGACAGGGCGTTGACGGTCTTGATGGACATCATCGGACCTTCGAAGGTGGACATGCCGTAGAACGACAGGGACACGATCAGGAAGCGCAGGATGGGGTCGTCACGCAGCTTGTGCCAGGCGCCCGAGAGGGTCATGATGCCGTTGATCATGCCGCCCCAGCTGGGGGCCAGCAGAATGAGGGAGAACACCATGCCGACCGACTGTGCCCAGTCCGGCAGCGCGGTGTAGTGCAGGTGGTGGGGACCCGCCCACATGTAGGTGAAGATCAGGGCCCAGAAGTGCACGATGGACAGGCGGTAGGAGTACACCGGACGGCCAGCCTGCTTCGGCACGAAGTAGTACATCATGCCCAGGAAGCCTGCAGTCAGGAAGAAGCCCACGGCGTTGTGGCCGTACCACCACTGGACCATGGCATCC
>JAJPEW010000214.1 GCA_021166755.1 Hydrogenophaga sp.
GTGGGCGAGTTGATCGGACCCTTCTGCCAGTTGTGGCCGATGGAGGTCTTGAGGTTGTCCGAACCGCCCATGCTCAGGTTGTGGCAGCTGTTGCAGGAAATGAAACCGGACTTGGACAAGCGCGGATCAAAGAACAGCTTCTTGCCCAGTTCCACCATGGCGGGGTCCAGGTTTCGGACGGCGGGGATGGTCTGGACGGGTTCGTCGGCGCGCTTCTGGGCCAGAGCAGTCGTGCCGATGGTCATCACGGTGGCAGCGGCAGCGACGGCACACAGGGTCCGGGCGAACTTGGTTTTCATGGGATTCTCACTTTCTTCATTGACGACAGAGTGGCCGGCCGATCGTGGCGCTGTGAGCTTGCGCAGACGTCTGATCCGGTGCGTCAATGGTGGGTGGGTTAACCCTTGGAAAACTTGACCTTGGTCAATGTCGAGCCCGTTGTTTCATTGGGTTTGGCTATCAATGAAATAGCAATTTTGCTATCAGGGATTTTTTGTCATGCGGGAATCTGAGCGATCACCCCAGGTCCAGCGCCTTGAGTCGGCGGTAGAGTGACCGTTCGCTGATGCCCAGCCGGGCGGCAAGTTCGGCGCGGCTGCCGGTGTGCGCGGCGACGATCGAGCGCAATGCTTCTCGTTCGATCGATCGCAGATCCGTGGGTGCCGCTGCCGCGTCAGCCGGCCGGGGTGTGCGCGTCGGGCGGCGCCCGGTGGCGATCGCTTCCTGCACGTGTTCGACTTCGATCTGGTCGCTGTCGCACAGCAGGGCGGTGCGCTCCAGCAGATTGCGCAGCTCGCGCACGTTGCCGGGGTAAGGCTGCGCTTCCAGCAGCTTGAGGGCGGCGGTCGACAGCCGCAGGCGCCGGGGGGCCGTCACGCGTTCGAGCAGCGCGGGCGCCAGCAGGGCGATGTCGCCGGTGCGTTCGCGCAGCGGGGGCAGGGCAATGGGGAAGGTGCACAGGCGGTAGTACAGGTCTTCGCGGAAGCTGCCGTCCGCCACCATCTGCTCCAGATCGCGGTGGGTGGCGGCGACCACGCGGATGTCGGCCCGTCGCAGCTCGGTGCTGCCCACGCGCCGGTAGGTCCCTGTCTCCAGCAGCCGCAACAGCTTGACCTGCATGGGCAGGGGGATGTCGCCGACTTCATCCAGGAAAAGCGTGCCGCCGCTGGCCGCCTCGATCAGGCCCGCCTTGGCCGTGCTGGCGCCGGTGAAGGCGCCGCGTTCGTGGCCGAAGAGCTCGGACTCGAACAGGGTCTCGGGCAGGCTGGAGCAGTCCACCGCCACCAGCGCCTTGCCCGCGCGCGGGCTGGCCTCATGCACCGCACGGGCCACCAGTTCCTTGCCGGTGCCCGACTCGCCCAGCAGCAGCACGCTGGCCTGCGAAGGCGCGACCCGGGCCACCAGGCCCAGCATGCGCTGGAAGGCGGTTGAACGGCCGATCAGGCCCTGCGATGACGGCTGACCCTGCGCCACCCGCAGGGGCTCCATTTTTTCTACGTAGAAGGCGGGCTGCCCGTCCTCGCCGGGCAGGGGCGAGAGTTCGATGTTGACGTACTCCTCGCCCTTGGGGGTGTGGTGCAGGTGCAGCACACGCTCACGCTGGCCAGACTGCCTGGACTGCGCCAGCGGGCAGGACTCGCCGGCCTGGTCGCAGGGGACCGCGAAGTGGTGCGAGACCTCGTAGCAGTGGCGGCCGACCACGCTGCGCTGCGGGCTGAACTGCCGGCGGTAGGCCGCATTGGCCGCCAGGATGCGGTAGTTCGCATCGAACAGGATGTGCGGCTCGGGCAGGCCTTCGAGAAAGGCGGTGAGTTCGGGCAGGGGCTGCATGGTACCTCCGGTCATGACGGAATTGTCTGCCAGAGATGGCAGTCGAAGTGGGAAGTCGCGTTCTACCCAGATCGCCAGCCGATGGCACACAGGCCCGAGGGCTGGATTGCTGACGCATATCATTGCCGTTGCCCATACGACTGTCCCTGGCGACTTCACATGACCCCGTCTGATCCCGACCATCTTGAACAGGTACGCGACGAACTGGATGTCCTCTCCGGCATGGTGCCCCTGGCCGGACAGCAGCTGATCGAACTGGGCTGTGGCAATGCCCGCCTGGCTCGGTCCCTGGTGAAGCGCTTTGCAGGTTCGCAGGTGGTCGGGCTGGAGGTCGACGAGGTGCAGCATGCCCGCAACCTGGCCGAGCCGCAGGATCGCATTCAGTTCCTGGCGGGAAGCGCCCAGGCTGTGCCGTTTCCCGATGCCAGCTTTGACGGCGCGCTGATGCTCAAGTCGCTGCACCACGTGCCCTTGCAGTTCATGGACGCCGCCTTGCAGGAGGTGGCCCGGGTCTTGCGGCCTGGCGCCTGGCTCTATGTCAGCGAGCCGATCTACGGTGGAGCGCTCAACGAGATCGTGCGGCTGTTCAACGATGAGGGGGTGGTGCGTCCGGCCGCGCAGGCAGCGCTGGACCGGGCACTGGCTACCGACGCGTGGGCGCCCGCAGGCGAGCACCGGTTTGCACAGCCGGTGCGCTACGCAAGCTGGGAGGAGTTCGCGCAACGCATGCTTTACCCGACGTTTGCCGACCATGGCATCACGCCGGCGTTGGCTGAACGGGTCAAGGCTGCGTTCATGCCGCACCTCGGCCCTGAGGGTGCCCGGTTCGTGCGCCCCATGCATGTGCGCCTGTTGCGTCGACGCGCCTGACCCGTCAGTCGGTTCAGGCGTGCGGCGGTGTCTCTTTCAGCAAGGACTGCACCGCCTGGTGGTGGGTCAGGAACACACGGCCTGAGAGCTGGTCCAGGAAGTCGCTGCGCTTGAGCCGGTCCATCACGGGGCCCTTGACCTCGCTCAGGTGCAACTGCACACCGGTTTCTTGCAGGCGCTGGTGGAGGCTGCGCAGGCTCTCCAGTGCGCTGGCGTCGATCTCGTTGACCGCGGTGCATTGCAGCACCACGTGTCGCACATCCGGTCGGCTGGCCAGCTCGGCGCCGATGCGGTCTTCAAGGTATCGGGCATTGGCAAAGAACAGGCTCTCGTCCACCCGCAAGCCCAGGATGTGCGGGTGCGTGAGCACCTCGTGGCGAAGCACGTTGCGGTAGTGCTCGGTCCCCGGCACGTTGCCGACCACCGCGATGTGCGGTCGGCTGCTGCGCCAGATGTGCAGCGCCAGCGAAGCGATCACGCCCACCATCAGCCCGCTGACCAGGTCCACCAGCAGCGTGACGGCAAAGGTCAGTGCCTGCGCCGCGAAGTCGGCACGCGAATAGCGCCAGGTGCGGCCGAAGCTGCCGAAATCCAGCAGGCTGCCCAAGGCCATCAGGATGGTGGCGGCCAGCACCGCCAGTGGCAGGTGGTGCAGCCAGGGCGTGAAAAACAGGGCCGTGATGCCCAGCAGCGCCGCGGTCAGCAGACCGGCCGCCGGTGTGCGAGCACCGGCGTCGTGCAGCACCGCCGACCGCGAAAAGCTGGCGCCCACGGCGTGTGCGCCGGTCAGGCCAGCCGCGAGGTTGGCTGCGCCCATTGCGCGCATCTCGGCGTCAATGTCCACCCGCTCGCGCCGCCTGGCGGCAAAGGTCTGCGCGATCGAAATCTGCTCGACAAAGGTCAGCATGGCGATCAGCAGCGCCGGCAGCAGCAGCGCCTGCAGCGTGCTGGCGGACACGCCGAGCAGGCTCCCCAGCGCCAGGCCCGGCAAGCCCTGCGGCACGGTGCCCACCACCGCCACACCCTGATTGGCCCAGTCTCGGGTCTGTGCGATGGCGATGAAACCGACCAGGATCAGCAGCGGCGCAGCCTTGACCAGGAGGTCGGCCGCACCCTGCGGCAAACCCAGTCGGCGCAGCAACCGCTGGAGGAAGTGGCGCGATGCCCACAGGCCCAGCAGGGCGGCCAGCCCTACCGCTCCGGTGAGCCCGTGCATTTCACCGCGCTGCCACCAGAGACTTTGCACAAACACCCAAAGGTTCTCGCTGCGCAGGGGTGTGCCCAGCAGGTGGGGCAACTGGCTCATGACGATCAGCAGGCCCGAGGCGGTGACAAAGCCCGAAAGCACCGGGGCACTCAGGAAGCCAGCGATGAAGCCCATGCGCAACAGCCCCATCACCAGCAGCATGGCGCCGACCAGCACCGCCAACAGCAGCGAGGCGGCAATGAAGTCGGCGCTGCCGGTCGCGACCACGCCACCGACGGCCGCCAGCGACATGATGGAGCGCAGGGCGGCGGGACCGGCGGCCAGCACCGGGCTGCTGCCCATGAGGGCATAGATCACCAGCGGCAGCATGCTGGCGTACAGACCGGTGACCGCCGGCATGCCCGCCAGCAGCGCGTAGGCCAGGCTTTGCGGGATCAGCAGCAGGGTCACCACCGCAGCGGCGGTGACGTCGCCCGCGGCGTGCTGCCGCCCATAGCTGCCCGACCAGCGCAGGATGGGGAACCAGTCGGGCAAACGCGGTGGCATGGATTCAGACGGGGGCGTTGGCGGCCTCGGTGTGGATCACCCCGCCACCCAGGCAGACCTCGCCGTCGTACAGCACCGCGCTCTGCCCCGGCGTTACCGCCCACTGCGGCTCGGCAAAGCGCAGGGTGAAGCCGGTGTCGTCCACTGCCAGTGTGCAAGGCGCGTCGCTCTGCCGGTAGCGGGTCTTGGCCGCAATCTGCTGGGCCGCCGGGGCTTGGCCCGCGACCCAGCTCACGTCCTCGGCGCGCAGCGCGGGCGACATCAACCAGGGGTGATCGTGTCCCTGTACCACCCACAGGGTGTTCTTCTCCACGTCCTTGCGCGCCACGAACCAGGGCTCGTGCTCGCTGCCGCCTTTCTGCGCACCCTTGGCCTTCACACCGCCGATGCCCAGGCCCTGGCGCTGGCCCAGGGTGTAGAAGGACAGGCCCACGTGCTGGCCGATGGTGCGGCCGCTGGGGTCTTTGATCGGCCCCGGCTCCTTGCTGATGTAGCGGTTGAGGAAGTCGCGGAACGGCCGCTCGCCGATGAAGCAGATACCGGTGCTGTCCTTCTTCTTCGCATTCGGCAGCTTGATTTCGCTCGCGATGCGGCGCACCTCGGTCTTGGGCAGTTCACCGACCGGAAACATGGTTTTCGACAACTGCGCCTGGTTGAGGCGGTGCAGGAAGTAGCTCTGGTCCTTCAGCGGGTCCAGGCCCTTGAGCAGTTCGTGCGTCCCTGTCGTCCCGTTGAAGCGCACGCGGGCGTAGTGGCCGGTAGCGATCTTCTCGGCGCCCAGGCGCATCGCATGATCAAGGAAAGCTTTGAACTTGATCTCGGCGTTGCACAGGATGTCCGGGTTGGGTGTGCGGCCGGCCTGGTACTCGCGCAGGAACTCGGCAAACACGCGGTCCTTGTACTCGGCAGCAAAGTTCACATGCTCGATGTCGATGCCGATCACGTCGGCCACGCTGGCGGCGTCCAGCCAGTCCTGTCGGCTGGAGCAGTACTCACTGTCATCGTCATCTTCCCAGTTCTTCATGAAGATGCCGATGACCTCGTACCCCTGCTGCTTGAGCCGGTAGGCGCTCACCGCGGAGTCCACGCCCCCGCTCAATCCCACCACGATACGTTGCTTGTTTGCCATGCCACGGATTATCCCAGCGACCGGATTGCCGCGTGCGGGACGGCCATGCTCGAAATATTTCAAGATCACGTACACACCGTTCGAACCCTGTGGCCCGGTGTCAGGACTACAGTTGCCGGGTGACACCAGATCGTGTTTGCCCTGCCAGTGACGCCATGTCCCGCCTGCCCACCCTGTTCATCTCCCACGGCTCCCCGACGTTTGCACTCGAACCCGGCCAGGCCGGACCGGCCCTCGCCGCGCTGGGCAAGACCTTGCCCCGACCCAAGGCCATTCTGGTCGTGTCCCCGCACTGGATGACCCGTGAGCCAAGGGTGGCCACCACGCCGCGGCCGCAGACCATCCACGACTTCGGCGGCTTTCCGCCGGCGCTCTATCAGTTGCAGTACCCGGCCCCCGGAGCCCCCGAGGTGGCCCAGCGCGCCATCGATCTGCTGCGGGCGGCCGGTTACCCAGCCGAGCCCGACGCGCAATGGGGCCTGGATCACGGTGCCTGGGTGCCCCTGCTGCACCTGCTGCCCCAGGCCGACGTGCCGGTGTTCCAGGTGTCGCTGCCTGCGCGCCTGGATGGCGAACGCGCTTACGCCTACGGCCAGGCCCTGGCACCTCTGGCTGACGAGGGGGTGCTGGTCATCGGCTCCGGCAGCCTGACGCACAACCTCTACGAGGTGCGCTTCGATGCCCCTGACGCCTCGGCAGAGGCCTATGCGCTGGAGTTTGTTCACTGGATCCAGGCGGTGCTCAACGCCCGCGACCATGTCCGGCTGCAGCAGACCATGACCTTGGCGCCCCATGCCCAGCGTGCCCACCCCACGCCGGAGCATCTCTGGCCACTGATGGTGGCGGCCGGTGCGGCGGGCGCAGATGTGCCCGCCACGCGCATCGAGGGCGGCATGACGCACGGTGTGCTGAGTATGGATGCCTACCGGTTTGGTGAGCTGAACGTTCCCGACCCCGTGGCGGCTTGAGCCAGGCGCTGCGCCGTGGCCATGGCACACTGCCGTCACCATGCTGCGCATCGATCCCGCCGACGTCGAGTTCACCGCCATCCGCGCACAAGGCGCTGGCGGTCAGAACGTCAACAAGGTTTCCAACGCGGTTCACCTGCGTTTTGACGTGCGTGCCTCGCAGCTGCCGGAAGCGGTCAAGCAGCGGCTGCTCTCACGCGCCGACCATCGCATCAGCGAGCAGGGCGTCATCGTCATCAAGGCACAAAGCCACCGCAGCCTGGAACTGAACCGGGCCGATGCCCTGGCCCGCCTGCAGGCGCTGGTGGACGCGGCGGCCCACGTGCCCAAGCCACGCAAGGCCACCCGCCCCACGATGGCGTCCCGGCAACGACGGCTGGCGGGCAAGGCCAGCCGTTCCCAGATCAAGCAGGGACGAAGCGCCGTCCGCGGCATCGACTGAGCGCGCCCGGGATCCTCAGCTTGCGTGATA
>JAJPEW010000251.1 GCA_021166755.1 Hydrogenophaga sp.
GGAGACCCTGACGCCCAAGGCGCCGCCCCTCACGACGGCTGAATTCACCCGCGCCAAGCAGATCTACTTCGAGCGCTGCGCCGGCTGCCACGGCGTGCTGCGCAAGGGCGCCACCGGCAAGCCGCTGACGCCGGACATCACGGTGGGCAAGGGCACCGACTACCTCAAGGTCTTCATCGCCTACGGATCTCCGGCCGGTATGCCCAACTGGCAGACCAGCGGCGAGATGACCGAGAAGGAAGTGGACATCATGGCGCGCTACATCCAGCACGATGCGCCCACGCCGCCGGAATACAGCCTGGATGACATGAAGGCCACCTGGAAGGTCATCGTGCCACCGGAGAAGCGGCCGAAGAAGAAGATGAACAACTACAACATCAGCAACATCTTCTCGACGACGCTGCGCGACACGGGCGAGGTGGCCCTGATCGACGGTGACACCAAGCAGATCATCAACATCGTCAAGACCGGCTACGCGGTGCACATTTCGCGCCTGTCGGCCTCGGGTCGCTACCTGTTCGTGATCGGCCGCGACGCCAAGATCAACATGATCGACCTGTGGATGGAGAAGCCCGACAACGTGGCCGAGATCCGTACCGGCCTGGAGGCCCGCTCGGTCGAGACCAGCAAGTACAAGGGCTTTGAAGACAAGTACGCGATCGCCGGCACCTACTGGCCGCCGCAGTTCGTCATCATGAACGGCGACACGCTGGAGCCGCTGAAGATCGTCTCCACCCGCGGCAACACCGTGGACAAGCAGGAGTACCACCCCGAGCCGCGCGTGGCCTCCATCGTGGGCAGCCACTTCAAGCCCGAGTTCGTGGTCAACGTCAAGGAAACCGGCCAGACCCTGCTGGTGGACTACTCCAACATCGATGCACTGAAGGTCACCACCATCGGCACCGCCCGCTTCCTGCACGACGGCGGCCTGGACTCGTCCAAGCGCTACTTCATGGTGGCGGCCAACAACAGCAACAAGATCGCGGCGGTGGACCTGAAGGAAGGTAAGCTGACCAAGCTGATCGACGTGGGCAAGATCCCGCACCCGGGCCGCGGCGCCAACTTCAACCATCCGAAGTACGGCCCCGTCTGGTCCACCGGCCACCTGGGTGACGAGACCATCGCGCTCATCGGCACCGATCCGGTCAAGCACCCCAAGAACGCCTGGAAGGTGGTGCAGACACTGACCGGCCAGGGTGGCGGTGCGCTGTTCATCAAGAGCCATCCGAAGAGCAAGCACCTGTACTCGGACACCCCGCTCAACCCGGATCCGAAGATCTCCCAGTCGGTCGCGGTGTACGACATCAACAACCTCGAGAAGGGCTACACCGTGCTGCCGATCGCCGAGTGGGCGGGTCTCAAGGACGACGGTGCCAAGCGCGTGGTGCAGCCTGAATACAACAAGGCTGGCGACGAGGTCTGGTTCGCGGTGTGGAGCGCCAAGAACAAGGAGAGCGCGCTGGTGGTGGTCGATGACAAGACCCTCAAGCTCAAGGCCGTGATCAAGGATCCGCGCCTGATCACGCCGACGGGCCACTTCAACGTCCACAACACCCAGCACGACGTGTATTGAGTCTCCCCCCTGCGCCGCTGACGCGGCTTCCCCCCTCCGTGGCGCGCCTGCGGCGCTTCGAGGGGGGACGGTGCGAGTGGCCCGGCAAAGCCGGTTCCACCGCACCCTGGGTTGGAGGCACTTCGTCTTCGTTGCGTTACTTCTGGAGTTTCAGATGAGAAAAAGGAATCTGCTGTTGCTGGCGTCGTTCTTGGCATTCGGCTCCGGCGCTGCCTTCGCCGACGGTGAAGCGGCTCTGACCAAGTCCGGGTGCATGGCTTGCCATGCCAAGGACAAGAAGTTGGTCGGGCCGTCGTTCAAGGACATCGCGGCCAAGTACAAGGGCAAGGACGCTTCCGCGCAACTCTTCGACAAGGTGCGCAAGGGCGGGTCTGGTGTGTTTGGGCCCATCCCCATGTCGCCCAATGGGCCGGACAAGATCGCCGACCAGGACCTCAAGGACGCCATCGCGGTGATCCTCAAGTCCTGATCCGGGAGGCATGCCGTGCTCCGCTTCTCTGCTGTCCTGTCCGCGCTGTTGCTGGGGCCTGTGCTGGCTCTCGCGCAGTCCGCACCCGATGCCTTGCGTTCGCGCGAGCTGGTGCGCATGGTGCGGCAGGACTGCGGCTCTTGCCACGGCATGCGCCTGACCGGTGGCCTTGGCCCTGCGCTCACGCGGGAGGCCATGGCCGATTTTCCGCTCGACAGTCTCGTCGCCGTGATCTTCCACGGCCGACCAGGCACCCCCATGCCGCCCTGGAAGGCGATGCTCAGCGAGGACGAAGCCCGCTGGATCGCGTTGCGCCTTCAGCAGGGCTTTCCTCAAGAGTTCCCGTCCGGAGATCCGAAATGAAGCGCCGAGAATGGCTGGCGACTGCGGCCAGCCTGTCATCCCTTGCCGCGCTGGGTGGTCTGGCGGGCTGTGCCTCGGCGCCCCTGCGCGGTACCGGCGATCTGGGGACGGTCATCGGCCGGGCCAACGGCACCCTCTACATCGTCGACACCTCCACCCGCACGCTGCTGGGATCGGTCAAGGGACTGGGTGATCTCTCGCACGCATCGGTCGTCTATTCCCGCGATGGCCTTTTCGCCTATGTCTTCGGGCGTGACGGCGCGCTCACCCGAGTGAACCTGCTGGAGCAGCGCATCACCCACCGGGTCATGCAGGCCGGCAACTCGATTGGCGGCGCGATCAGTGCCGATGGCACCCTGGTGGCGGCGCAGAACTACACACCGGGTGGCATCAAGGTGTTCGATGCGCGAACGCTCGAACTGCTGGCCGACGTTCCCGCTGCCTATGCGCCGGGAAAGCTCTCCCGCGTCGTGGGGTTGGTCGATCTCCCCGGACGCCGCTTTGCCTACAGCCTGTTCGATGCGGACGCCATCTGGGTGACCGACTGTTCGGACCCAAGGCATCCGGTGACGCAGAAGTTCGAAGGCATCGGCCGTCAGCCCTACGATGCGCTGGTCACACCCAACGGTCGACATTACATTGCCGGCCTGTTCGGCGAGGACGGTCTGGCCATGATCGACCTCTGGGCCGACCAGCCGACGGTCCGCCGCATCCTGGGCGGCTACGGCAAGGGCCAGCAGCCGTTGCCGGTCTACAAGATGCCGCACCTGCGCGGGTGGGCGGTGGCCGGACGGCATGCCTACCTGCCCGCCATCGGGCGGCACGAGGTGCTGGTGGTCGACACCGAGAGCTGGGCCGAGGTCGCACGGATTCCGGTGGCCGGCCAACCCGTGTTCGTGATGGCACGGCCCGACGGTGGCCAGGTCTGGGTGAACTTCTCGGTCCCCGACTATCACCGGGTACAGGTCATTGACACCCGCAACCAGGCGGTCATCCGGACCCTGGAGCCCGGCAAGGCCGTGCTGCACATGGAATTCACACCCCGCGGTGAGGCGGTATGGATCAGCAGCCGGGACGACAACCGCGTCAGTGTCATCGATACCCGCAGCATGGCGACCCTGGCACGGCTGGACGTGCCGGCGCCCAGCGGTATCTTCTTCACGTCGCGCGCCGCGCGCATGGGCTTCTGAGCCATGGACATCCACCCCCACCTGAAGTTGCGGCTGCTCAATGACTGGCAGCACGACTTTCCCCTGAAGGCCCAACCGTTTGCGTCGATTGCCGTGGCGCTGCGCGTGTGCGAAGAGGACGTGCTGGCGGGGTACGCCGGTGCGCTGGCCGATGGGTCCCTCAGTCGCATCGGTGGCGTGTTCTCGCACGGTGCCGGTGGCGCGGCGGTGCTGGGGGCGATGGCAGTGCCCGACCATCGCCTGGAGGAAGTGGCCGCCATCGTGTCAGCCTGTCCGGGTGTCAATCACAACTATGCACGCGAACACCGTGTCAACCTGTGGTTCGTCATGACCGGCCCCGATCGTCAGCAGGTGGAGGCCAGCATGCAGCAGCTGGAGCAGCGCACCGGCCTGCCGGCATGGCGGCTGCACATGGTGCGACCCTATCGCATTGATCTGGGTTTTGACCTGCGTCACGCGGTGTCCCGCCGACCCATGCGGGTGTCGCATCCTGCCGCGACGGAGCCACTTCAGGGACAGGATCTGCCCCTGGCCTCGCTGATCGAGGAGGGCCTGCCACTGGTGCCCAGGCCGTTTGCGGCCTGGTCCCGCCGGCTGGGCATGACCGAGACCGACGTCATCCGCACCGTGGGTGATTGGCTGCGCAACGGCCGGCTCAAGCGATTCGGGGTGGTGGTCCGTCACCATGAGCTGGGCTTCGACGCGAACGCCATGACGGTCTATGACGTGCCTGATGACCGGGTGGATGCCCATGGCCAGATCCTGGCGGCACAACCCGGGGTGACCCTGGCCTACCGCCGGACGAGGGCGCCGGGCTGGCCGTTCAACCTGTATGCGATGGTGCACGGGACGAACCGTGACGCGGTGCGGTCGGTGATCGAACGCGTCACCGACGCAGCCGGTCTCGTGGGTCATGACCGCCAGGTGCTGTTTTCAACCACCCGCTACAAGCAGACGGGCGGTCGTCGGTTTCGTGACCACCATGCGCAGGAGGTGTCCCATGCTGTCGCAGGATGACCGTCGGCTGATCGCCGCCTTGCACGGCGGATTCCCCCTCACCGACCGACCATTTGCCGACATGGCCCTTCAGCTGGGCTGCGGCGAGGACATGCTGATCGACCGTTTGCAGCGACTGCTTTCGCACGGCGATCTGACACGCTTTGGTCCCCTGTTCCAGATCGAACGCGCCGGCGGCCGCTTTGTGCTGGCGGCCATGGCCGTGCCCGAAGAGCGGTTCAATGAGGTCGCCGAGGTGCTCAGCGGCATGCCCGAGGTGGCCCATAACTACCGCCGCGAGTCGGCTTGTGGTGTGGCCGGAGAGGGCTCTGAGCCGCTGAACATGTGGTTCGTCATCGCGGTCGCCCGCGCCGACGAGGTGGCCGACGTGGTCCGGCGCATGGAGGCGGCCACCGGGCTGCGCGTCTTCGAGTTCCCCAAGGAACGCGAGTTCTTTGTGGAGCTGCGCCTGCCTTTGCTGGAGGATGCTCATGTCCGCCATGGATGACCTGGACCGGCGCCTGATCCGCGCCACGCAGGCGGGCCTGCCGCTGGTCCCACGGCCATATGAGGCCATTGGCGCCTCGATGGGCATCAGTGGTGATCTGGTGCGTGAGCGCCTGCAGTCCATGCTTGACCGAGGCCTGATCCGGCGCATCGGGGCGGTGCCCAATCACTATCGGCTGGGCTTCACGGCCAATGGCATGAGCGTCTGGGACGTGGACGACGAGCGGGTC
>JAJPEW010000255.1 GCA_021166755.1 Hydrogenophaga sp.
AAAACGGAATTGAAGTGAACTTCACTTCTATTCTCATGAGCGTTTAAAGTCTTGCGACTTGAACCCTTGCGGGTTCTTGGCAATCGCCTTCAAACGCCCACGCTTATCGGCTGTATGTTTTTAATGATCCTGAAACATCGACCAACCGTCTTTGTTTCGTTGTCTGCCGCGATCAGCAGAGCCTTAGATTATGACACAGTTTTTGGCGATCAGTCAACTTCTTTCGAAGATTTTTTGCCGCCACCTCTTTCGAGGCTGCCATCACCCTGCGTCGCACACCCCACCGACATCCAGTGATTTGCGCTTCAGTGATCAGCGAAGCCTTGCAGTATACACCAGCTTTTGAGCCACTGTCCACCACTTGGCAGATTTCTCAGCATTTTCCGGTAGAACAATTTGCTCGACCGGCAAAGCTGCCGAAGTGAGGGCGTGATTGTACAGCCCTTTTTCCGACAAGGCTAGTCCCCGCAATCAAACACGTCAGGAGTTCACAGCTGTGGCGCCGGCTGGCGGCACCCGACACCCGACCGCGCGGCCTGCCCCTGCAGGCCCCCAATGCCGATAATCGACGGTTAAACATATGCATACAAGCAGACCGGGTTTCACATGGCTTTGATGACCTTGCTGGGAGCGCAACTCGCGTTCGGACACGTTCCCTTGCTGGACCACGCGGACTTTTCGCTCGAAGCGCAGGAAAGGGTCGGCCTCATTGGCCGCAACGGGACAGGCAAGTCGTCGCTGCTCAAGATTCTGGCAAGAATCGAGCGCGCGGATGACGGGGTACTGCAATGGCAGGATGGACTGCGTGTGTCCTATGTGCCGCAGGAGCCTGTCATTGCTCCAGAGATGACCGTGTTCGAGGCAGCAGGTGCCGGGGTGGCCGAGGTGCGGGCACTGCGTGAACAGTACCTCAGCGGCGACACAGAGGTCGACCTGGATGCCCTGCAGACCCGGATCGAGGCGCTGGATGGATGGAACTGGGAGCAACGCGTGGAGGAGACGCTCCAGCGGCTGCATCTGGACCCGGCGGTGGTGGTCGGGACTTTGTCGGGGGGCAATCGAAAGCGCGTGGCGCTGGCCCAGGCTCTGGTGAGCCGGCCCGATGTGCTGCTGCTGGATGAACCCACGAACCACCTGGATCTGGACAGCATTGCGTGGCTGGAAGGCCTGTTGCAGGAGTTCAAGGGCTCGGTGGTGGTGATCAGCCACGACCGGGCCTTTCTGGATGGTGTCACCACACGCATCGTCGAACTCGATCGGGGCAAGCTGCTCAGCTTCCCGGGCAACTTTGCCCGCTACCAGGCCCTGAAAGAAGAACAACTGGCGCAGGAAGCGGTGGTCAACGCGCGCGCGGACAAACTGCTGGCACAGGAGGAAGTCTGGATCCGAAAGGGTGTGGAAGCGCGTCGCACGCGGGCACAAGGCCGCATCAACCGTCTGGAGGCCCTGCGGGCCCGGCGTGCCCAGCGGCGCGAGACGGTCGGGCAGGTCCGCATGGAAGTTGCGACCGGATCAGCCAGCGGAAAGATCGTGGCAGAGCTGGAACATGTCTCGAAGTCCTTTGCCCGGGAAGACGGCAGCCCCAGGGTGATCGTGCGCGACTTCTCGACCACGATCCTGCGGGGGGACAAGGTCGGCCTGATCGGACCCAATGGCGCAGGAAAGACGACTCTGCTGAAGCTGATTCTGGGTGTGATGGAGCCTGACGAGGGCACGGTTCGCCGCGGCAGCAATCTGACCGTCGCGTATTTTGACCAGATGCGGGAACAGATCGACCCCGAGGCCACGCTGGAAGACTTCATCAGCCCGGGCAGCGAATGGATCGAGATTGGCCAGCGCCGGACCCATGTGCGCAGCTATCTGGGTGATTTCCTGTTTTCGCCGGCCCGGGCCAATGCCCCGGTCAGGACCCTGTCGGGCGGGGAGCGCAACCGGCTGTTGCTGGCCCGCCTGTTTGCCCGCCCTGCCAATGTGCTGGTGCTGGACGAACCCACCAACGATCTGGACATCGACACGCTGGAGCTGCTGGAAGAGCTCCTGCAGCAGTACGAGGGCACCGTGTTCCTGGTGAGCCATGACCGGCGATTCCTCAACAACGTGGTGACCAGCACGCTGGTGGCAGA
Source organism: Hydrogenophaga sp. (assembly GCA_021166755.1). Classification (GTDB taxonomy): domain Bacteria; phylum Pseudomonadota; class Gammaproteobacteria; order Burkholderiales; family Burkholderiaceae_C; genus Hydrogenophaga; species Hydrogenophaga bisanensis. The sequence continues at coordinate 2,124 of JAJPEW010000255.1, forward strand.
AGGTGATGGACGCTGGCGCGAGTTTGTCGGCGATGTGGAGGACTGGTTGACCCAATCGGCGCGGGCGCAAGCGGTTGCGTCGAGAGACAAGGAGCAGGAACGCCCGACGCAAGTACCCGCAACCTCCCCTGCACCCGCGACCGGCACAACGTCTGCGAGTCGTCGCAAGCTTTCCTACAAGGAACAGCGCGAGCTGGAGGCCTTGCCAGCGCAGATCGAGCAGCTGGAGAGAGAACAGGCCGAACTCGACCGGATACTCCAGGATGGCCAGATCTATTCGGCAGATCCGGCGCGGGCGGCCGAACTGGCCAGCCGGCACGCTCAGGTCGAGGAGGAATGGATGACGGCCATGGAGCGTTACGAGGCCTTGCAGGCGCGGTGATGGCCGGTATCGAGCAGACCCCATGAACACCTCTGCAAACTCGCCGCACTCCCCGCAGCGGCTCGCGCTGGACCTGCAGAGAGCCCGCGACGAGCTGGAGCTTGAGCGTCAGCGCACGCACCAGCTGCTGGACGAAATCGACCGTCAGAACGCGGAGCTCGACCGCCTGCGCAGTTCGGTGCATCGGGAGGCCAACAGCCGTCTGCTGGCCGAAGAGGCACTGGATGAATCGCGGGAGAGACTGCAGCTGGCGGTGGAGGCCGCAGGCCTGGCCCTGTGGGACTGGCACCTGAAGTCCCCCCAGATCTTCATGACCGCCCGATGGGGCGAGATGATCGGCGACGTGGCCATCGACGGCTATTGGGCTTATGACACGCTGATGGACCGGATCCATCCGGACGATCGATCGCGCATTGAAGTGGCGTCCAAAAAGCTGGCCGAGGTCCGCTCCACGAAACTGGTCAGCGAGTATCGAGTTCGCAGCGGCGATGGCTGGATCTGGGTGGAGAGCCACGGCATGGTGGCCGAACACGACAGTCAGGGCCGTCCGCTGCGTCTGATGGGAACGCTGGCCGACATCAGCGAGCGCAAGCGGATCGAGGCCGACATGCAGCGCGCCCGCGACCAGGCCGAGCAGGCCAACCGGGCCAAGACCGAGTTCCTGGCCAACACCAGCCACGAAATCCGCACGCCGCTTAACGCGCTGATGGGCCTGACGCAGTTGCTGATGGATTCGCCGGTGAATGCGGAGCAGCGCAGCTGGCTGGAACTGATGGACAGCTCTGCCCACACCCTGCTGAACATGCTCAACGACGTGCTGGACCTCTCGCGCATCGAGGCGGGCAAGATGGATGTCGAGCGGGTGCGCTACGAGTTGCCCAGGACGTTGCAGGAGGTGGGTGCCCTTTACGAGAACCAGGCTCGTGCCCGGTCGGTCCAGTGGACGTTGGCCGTGGCCGGTGATTTGCCGCGGTGGGTGGTGGGTGATCCCGGAAGGCTTCGCCAGGTGCTGGGCAACCTGCTGTCGAACGCCCTCAAGTTCACCCCCAAAGGCGGGCGGATCCGCCTGTCGGCCTCCTCACAAGCAGACGTGCGAGGCGGCAAGACGCTGCGATTGCAGGTGCAGGACAGTGGCGTGGGGATTGCCCCCAAACACCAGGCGCGGATCTTTGAGGCGTTCACGCAGGCCGACTCGTCGACCGCGCGTCGCTATGGCGGCAGTGGTCTGGGCCTGACCATCTGCGCCCGGCTGGTCAGGCTGATGGGTGGGCGCATCGATCTGGAAAGTGAATTGGGCATGGGCAGCACGTTCACGGTGACCTTGCCCCTCGAAGAAGACGGCCGAGATACACAGGATCTTCCCACCGACCAAGTGCATGAGGATGTCGATGCCATCCGGGGCGCGGGTCGCCGGTTTGCGGACATCCGGGTGCTGGTGGCAGAAGACAACCCGGTCAATGAACTGCTGATGAACCAGTGGCTGCAGCGGCTGGGATGCGTCGTCCACAACGCGCGCGACGGGGCAGAGGCCGTCTCGCAGTGGGAGGCGCAGCCGGTGGATGTGGTGCTGATGGACGTGCAGATGCCGAGGGTCTCGGGCATGGATGCCACCGAGCGCATCCGTGCCAAGGAAGCGGCCACGGGGCGCGGTCGCACGCCCATCATTGCCGTGACCGCCAACGCCATGGATGGCGACCGGCAGGCGTGCCTGTCCGCGGGGATGGACGGTTACCTCAGCAAACCTGTCAGCCCCTCGGCCCTGGTGCTGGCGATGGAGGCGGTTTTACCGGCCATCCGGGCCCGGCAGCCGGCATCGTCACCTGCCTCGACAAACATCCCGGCCCGACCCGGACCGATGGACCTGGACAAGTTGCTGCGACGACTCGACCACAACCAAGAGACCCTGACTCAGCTGGCGGCCGCCATGCGCACCGATCTGAGCCAGCGACTGGGCGCCTTGCGCACCGCCCTTGCCGACAGGAACAGGGACGTGGCGGTGGCGCACGCACATGGGCTGGCGGGATCGCTGGGCAGCATGACCGCCGAACGCGGCGCGCGTCTGGCCAAGGGTCTGGAGCTGGCGGCACGGTCGGAGGACTGGCAGTTGTTTGCGAGGGCCCTGCCCTTGCTGGAAAGCGAGGCCGTGGCCATCGACGACGCCCTGCTCCAGGTGGTCAGGCCGACGACCCGCGCAGGCGACTGAAGACCCGCCAGAACGCGGCCTCCTGGGTGGTGGCAAAGTTGATGCGCATGAGGGTGCTGGGCGCCCGCGCGGCATGGAACAGTGCGCCGGGCGCAATCAGGTAGCCTTCGTCGAGCAGGCGCTGGGCCAGCGGCTCGGTATCGACACCCGTGTCCACCCAGCCGAAGAGGCCGGCGGGCTCGGCCACGAAGCGGCAGCCAGCGGCCTGGGCCAGCTTGACGCTGCGTTCCCGGGCAACATCCAGGCGCAGGCGGATGCGCTCGGCATGCCGACGCAGCTGACCCTGCTCGATGCAATGGGCCATCGCGCGCTCCAGCAGACTGGGTGTGGTGAGCGTGGCCAGAAGCTTCGTGTCGAGCAGGCGCTCGGTCCAGGCCGGCGGAGATGCCAGGTAGCCCACGCGCCAGTTGGGGGCCAGGATCTTGGCGAAACCGCTCACATAGAACGTGCGCTGCAGTCCATCCAGCACACTCATGCGGGTGGCATGCTCCGGCGCGATGTGGCCGTAGGTGTCGTCCTCGACGATGTGGAAATCGTGCTGCTGCGCCAGTTGCAACACACGATGTGCCGCGCCTGGCGACAGGCTGTAGCCGGTGGGGTTGTGCAGCACACTCACGCTGACAAACAGGCGGGGAGAATGTGCCTCGCAGTACCGAGCCATCACGGCCAGATCGGGCCCGGATGCGCCCCTGGGAACTGGAAGGATGCGCATGCCCAGGGCATCCAGGCGAGCGAATTCGACCGCCCAGCCGGGCTCCTCGACCATCACCGCGTCACCGGGCTTGAGCAGCGTCCGGCTGACGATGTCCAGGGCGTGGGTGGCGCCCACGGTGGTGATGATGTGCGACGGGTCTGCGGGCATGCCCATGTCCTGCAGGCGCTGGCTCAGCACGCGACGCAGGTGGGCGTCCCCCAAGGGTTCACCGTAACGAAGCGAGCTGTCTGCCAGGACCCCGGCAGAGGTGACCTTGCGAACCGCCGAGGCCATGAACGGCGATTCAAGCCACTGCGGCGGGAGTACACCCATGCCTGGCTGCGGCTTGCCGCCTGAGGGATGGAACATGCCACGAATGAGGGTGGCGGCGCTGACCGGGGCAGTCATCCGTGACGCATCGGTCGGGGAAGTGCTGCCCTCCCCCGGGCGGGCCTGAGACAAACGCTCCCGGACAAAAAACCCCCGGTTGCGGCGCGCCTCGATCAGCCCTTGTGCGATGAGCTGGTCATAGGCAGCCACCACCGTCGAGGGGTTGAGGTCGTGCTGGAGCGCACACTGGCGGACGCTGGGCAAGCGCGCACCCGGCGGGAGCAGGCGGTCACGGATCCGGCTGGCAAACCGCTCGGCCAGTTGCTCGGTCAAGGTCCGGGCGGAGGTGCGCGTCAGGGCCGACGCCTGGAGGCCGGGCTCTTGGGCATCGGGGGTGAAAGTGGCGTCGAGCATCGCTGTATGGACCGAAGAAACCACACAGATCAAATCCGTGACCCGGACATCTGTATGGTTTGTGTATGGTCAGAAAGATTACATTGAATCCCATGGACACACAAGCCCGACCGATCCTCCGATGAACGCCACCGAGTTCAGCGCTCTGCTGGTGCTGGCCACGGCCACCAGCTTCACGCCCGGCCCCAACACCACGCTGTCGACCGCGTTGGCGGCGAACTTCGGCCTTCGGCGTGCGCTGCGCTTCATCGTGGCCGTGCCGGTGGGCTGGGGGCTGCTGTTCACGCTCTGCACCGCCGGGGTGGGTGCCCTGGTGATGGCGGTGCCGGTGCTGCGCTGGGCCATCCTGCTGGGCGGTACCGGCTACCTGCTCTGGCTGGCACGGCGCCTGTGGGGCAGCCGGTCCATGACCCAAGCCGACCCGGCGCGCCTGAACGTGGGCTTCTGGCAAGGCGTGGGCCTGCAGTTCCTGAACATCAAGGCCTGGATGCTGGCGCTGTCTATCGTGGCGGGCTGGATTGCCGGACACGCCGACGCCATGGCGCGATATGCGGCGGTGCTGCCGGTGTTGCTGGCGTACGCGTTCTTCAGCAATTTCAGCTATGCGCTGGTGGGATCGCTGCTGCGGCATTGGCTGGCGGGGCCGGTGGTGGACGGTCAGGCGACCGGTGCGCGTCTGCAGGCATTCAACCGGATGATGTCCCTGGCGCTGGTGCTCACCGCGGTATGGATGGTGGCTGGCGGTGCCGGTCTGAATGGCAAGGTGGGCGCATGAGCCAGCCCATCGCACTGCCGGCAACGCGGCTGTCCGACACCACGCTCGGGCTCTGGCTGGGCCTCCTGGGCGTGGTGGTGTTCGCGCTGACCTTGCCGATGACGCGGTTGGCCACCGGCACCGCCGAGGCCCCGCAACTCTCGCCCTGGTTCGTGACCTGGGCTCGCGCGGCGCTGGCCGGTGGACTGTCCGCGGCCTACCTGCTGGTCACACGATCGCGGCTGCCGATACCCGCCGAGCGCGGCCCTCTGCTGCTCTCGCTGGCGGGCAATGCCATCGGCTATCCATTGCTCCTGGGGTGGGCGCTGCGCCATGTGACCGCCAGTCACGCGGCGGTCATCACCGCCCTGCTTCCGTTGGCCACCGCGGCCATCGCTGCCTGGCTGCTGCATCAGCGGGCGCGGCTGGGCTTCTGGCTGTTCGCCGGCCTGGGCAGCGCGCTGGTGGTGGCCTACAGCCTCATCCGCGCGGCGCAGACCGGACACGGCTTCGGCCTGGAGTGGGCCGATGCCCTGCTGGTCGGTGCGGTGCTGGCAGCCTCGCTCGGCTATGTGGGCGGCGCCCAGGTCACGCCGACGCTGGGCGCGGAGCGCGTGATCAGCTGGGTCTGCGTGATGGCGCTGCCGGTCACCATGCCTGGCGCCTTGCTGACCTGGCCCGACCGTCCGATAGCCCTGTCCGCCTGGCTGGCGCTGGGCTATGTCGGCGTGTTTTCCATGTGGGCCGGCTTTTTCGCCTGGTTCCGCGGGCTGGCTCTCGGCGGTGCACTGCGCGTGAGCCAGACACAACTTCTGCAGCCTTTTGTCAGCATTCTGGCGGCCGTGCCGCTGCTGGGCGAGTCGTTGGACGCGCTGACCTTGTTCTTTGCGCTGGCGGTTGTCGCCACCGTGTTCATGGGCCGGCGCCTGGCCGCACCTGCCCCTTTGCCCCCTGCCAAACCTTGAGGAGTCTGCCTTGACCACCACCCCATGGACACTCGCGCAACGCGCCCACAAGATGAACCCGTCGGTGATCCGCGAGATCCTCAAGGTCACCGAGAAGCCCGGCATCATCAGCTTTGCAGGCGGCCTGCCCTCGGCCAGGACCTTTCCGGTCGAAGCCTTCGCTGTCGCCTGCGAGACGGTATTGCGCACCGACGGCCCTGCGGCACTGCAGTACGCCTCCAGCGAGGGCCTGCCAGCGCTGCGCGAGTGGATCGCCGGCCAGCTGCCATGGGACGTGAGTCCGGACCAGGTGCTGATCACCACCGGCAGCCAGCAAGGTCTCGACCTGGTGGCCAAGGTGCTGATCGATCAGGACAGCACGGTGCTGGTGGAAACGCCCACCTATCTGGGCGCGCTGCAGGCCTTCACACCCATGGAGCCGGCCATCGTTGGGGTGCAGAGCGATGCGGAAGGCATCGACGTGGACGACCTGGCAAAGAAGGCCCCCGGCGCGCGCTTCCTGTACGTGCTGCCCAACTTCCAGAACCCGACCGGCCGCACCATGAGCGAGGCGCGGCGCCAGGCTCTGGTGGACACCGCTCGGCGCATCGGGCTGCCCATTGTCGAGGACAACCCGTACGGCGACCTGTGGTTCGATCAGCCGCCGCCGAAGCCGCTGACCGCGCGCAACCCCGAAGGTGGTATCTACCTGGGCTCGTTCTCCAAGGTGCTGGCGCCCGGTCTTCGCCTGGGCTACGTGGTCGCGCCCAAGGCCATCATGCCCAAGCTGCTGCAGGCCAAGCAGGCGGCCGACCTGCACAGCCCCAGCTTCAACCAGCGCATGGTCGCCGAGGTACTCAAGGACGGCTTCCTCGACCGCCACGTGCCCACCATCCGCGCGCTCTACAAGCACCAGTGCGAGGTGATGCTGGACGCGCTGACCCACGAAATGGCAGGTCTGGACGTGCAATGGAACTCGCCCGACGGAGGCATGTTCCTGTGGGCACGGCTGCCCGCCGGCCTGAACGCCATCGAACTGCTGCCCAATGCAGTGGACAAGGGCGTGGCCTTCGTGCCCGGTGCTGCCTTCTTCGCGTCCGATCCGGACCCGCGCGCCCTGCGCCTGTCCTTCGTGACCGCAAGCGAGGAACAGATCCGCATCGGCATCAAGGCCCTGGCGGACACCATCCGTGAAGCAGTGAAAGGCTGAAACCATGCTACGCATCTGGGGCCGGCTGAGTTCGATCAATGTGCGCAAGGTTGTGCTGTGCGCGCAGGCGCTCGGACTTGACTTCGAGCGCATCGATGCGGGACTGTCCTACGGCGTGGTGAACACGCCGGACTACCGCTCCAAGAACCCCAACGGCCTGGTGCCGCTGCTGGAGGACGGAGACTTCACGCTCTGGGAGTCGAACGCCATCGTACGCTACCTGTGTGCACGTGAAGGCTCACCGCTGTACCCGCAGGACCTGCAGCGCCGAGCCGATGCCGAGCGCTGGATGGACTGGCAGCAGACCACGCTCAACCCGGCCGGCAGCCCCGGGTTCAAGCAGCTGATCCGCACGCCCGAGGCGCAGCGCGACCCGGCCGTCATCGCCGCCTCGGTGGCCGCGACCGAACCGCTGTTCGCGCAGCTCGACGAGCACCTTGCGCGCCAGCCCTTCATGGCGGGCGACGCGCTGACCATGGCCGACATCCCCATCGCCTGCGAGGTGCACCGCTGGTGGGGCCTGCCGCGGCCGCGCCCGGCCTGGCCGCACCTCGAACGCTGGTACGCGCAGTGGCTGGCCCTGCCCGCCAGCCGCGGCGTGCTGGACCTGACCCTGTCCTGATCCCGGAGAGCCCCCATGCAGCAACGTCCTTTCAAGCAGGTCGACGTCTTCACCGCCACCCCTTACCGCGGCAACCCGCTGGCCGTGGTGCTGGACGGCAGCGGTCTCTCGACGGCCGAGATGCAGCACTTCACGAACTGGACCAACCTGTCGGAGTGCACCTTCCTGCTGCCGCCCACGCCCGAAGGTGCGGCAAAGGGCGCCGACTACCGCGTGCGCATCTTCTGCCCGGGCCGCGAGCTGCCCTTTGCCGGTCACCCCACACTGGGCAGCTGCCACGCCTGGCTGGAAGCCGGCGGCGTGCCACGCGGCGAGCATGTGGTGCAGGAATGCGGTGTGGGGCTGGTGAAGATTCGGCGTGACGGCGGGCGGCTAGCGTTCGCGGCACCGCCGCTGATCAAGAGCGGACCACTCGACGAAGCCGACGTGCAGCTCATCGCCCGCGGCCTGGGTGTGACGCGCGAGGACATCGCCGCGCACGCCTGGTGCGACAACGGCCCCAACTGGCGCGGCGTGATGCTGCGCAGCGCCGAGCAGGTACTGGCGCTCCGGCCCGACGCGACCATCCTCGACGGACTGGACGTTGGCGTCGTAGGGCCGCGCGGCAAGGTCGGCGTGGTCGGCCGGCAAGACACGGGCGACACGCAGTTCGAGGTGCGGGCCTTCTTTCCGGGCAACAACGGCATGGCCGAGGATCCGGTGACCGGCAGTCTGAATGCGGCGCTGGCACAGTGGCTGATCGGGGCCGGTCTGGCGCCCGAGCGCTATGTGGCGGCACAGGGTACTGTGCTGGCACGCCGGGGACGGGTGCACATCGAGCGTGACCGGGATGGGACCATCTGGGTGGGTGGCGATTCGGTGACCTGCATCGATGGCCGGGTGCTGCTGTGACCAGTGATCTGCACGCACGGATCGACCACCTGGTGGTCGCGGCCCCGACACTGGAGGACGGCGTGGCATGGTGCGAAGCCTCCTTGGGGGTGACACCCGGGCCGGGCGGTGCGCACGCCCTGTTCGGCACCCACAACCGCTTGCTGCGACTGTCATCGAACGACCATCGGCAGGCCTATCTGGAAATCATCGCGATCGATCCGCAGGCCACACCAGCGCGTGCCGCCCCGCTGCGGCGCTGGTTTGATCTGGATGACCCGACCCTGAGGAACCAGTTGGACCGACAAGGTTCCCAGTTGATCCACTGGGTGGCAAGCGTCCCCGACATCGACGCGGCCTGCGCCGCCTGGCGCCGTCTGGGCATTGACCGGGGCCCGGTGATCGAGGCATCCCGCCCGACGCCCGAGGGGCTTTTGCGCTGGCGCATTGCCGTGCGTGACGACGGGCAGCGTCTGCTCCATGGCACGCTGCCCACCCTGATCCAGTGGGGACCGGTGCATCCCGCCGACCGGATGCCTGCCCCCGTTCTGGGTCTGGTGAGCCTGCATCTGCAACACCCGCAGGCGCCTCTCCTGAGAGCGGCATTGAACGCCATTGGTCTGGACCACGTGACGGTGGAAACGGGGCAGCCTGCGTTGCAGGTTCGGCTCACGTCCGCCCCTAGCACGCCGCTGACACTCTCCCACCAGGAACCTGCATGAGCCTGCCTTCACTTCGCGATATCGAAGCCGCCGCCGAGGTGGTGTACCGCGAATTCGCCCCCACACCCCAGTACCGTTGGGCGCTGCTGAGTCAGCGCCTGGGCACTGACTGCTGGGTCAAGCACGAGAACCACACGCCGGTCGGTGCATTCAAGATCCGCGGAGGGTTGACCTACTTCGACGCCCTGCGCCGACGAGGCCAGTTGCCACGCGCGGTGGTCAGCGCCACGCGCGGCAACCACGGCCAGAGCATCGGCTGGGCGGCCCGTTCGCACGGCATTGCGTGTGCCATTGTGGTCCCCCAGGACAACTCTGCCGAAAAGAACGCCGCCATGAGAGCCTTGGGCGTCGAACTGATCGAGCATGGCGAAGACTTTCAGGCCAGCCGCGAGCACGCGCAGCAACTGGCACAGGCGCGCCAGGCCCACATGGTGCCCAGCTTCCACACCGATCTGCTGTCGGGCGTGAGCACGTACTGGTGGGAATTCCTGCGCGCCGTGCCCGACATGGACGTGGCCTATGTGCCGATCGGGCTGGGTTCGGGCGCGTGTTCCGCCATTGCCGCCAAGCTGGCGCTCGGCCACCGTGTGCGCATTGTGGGTGTCGTTAGCGCCCATGCCACGACCTATGCGGATTCCCTGGCAGCGGGCCAGGTGGTGCCTTCCGCGGTGAGCACCGTGCTGGCCGATGGCATGGCTTGCCGGCTGGCTGATGCCGATGCCCTGTCGGTGCTCCGTCCGCACCTCGATCACGTGGTGAAGGTGAGCGACGAGGAGGTGGCCGCCGCCATGCGCGCCATCTACGCCGACACGCACAATGTCGCCGAAGGTGCCGGAGCGGCAAGCTTCGCGGCAGCGTGGCAGGAGCGTGGACGGCTGCGCGGGCAGGTGGTGGGCACCGTCCTCAGCGGCAGCAACGTGGACGCGAGCGTGCTCTCAGGAGTACTGGCAAAAGACTGAGGCCCGTCCCTCAGGCCGCCGAAGGCTGGACAAGCCGCTGGACGACATCGCAAAAGGATTCGATGGCATCGGTCTTGAACACCACCTCGCGCACGCCGACCGCCGCCGCCTTTTGCTCGAGTTCCTCGTTGATGTAGCCCGAGGCCACCGCCACCGTCAGCCGGGGGTTGATGGCCAGGACTTCCCGGGCCACATCGATGCCGGACATGCCCGGCATGTTGTAGTCGGTCAGCAGAAGGTCAAATCCCTGGGGATTGGCCCGCACCGCATCGATGGCCTCCTTCTGGTCTCAAAAGGCCGAGACCTCATAGCCCCTGCGCTGCAGGAGGCGACGGACCAGAAACACCAGGGTGTCATCGTCGTCGAGGTACAGCACGTGGCCAGCGGCCGTCGCAGGTGGCGTGGTCATGGGGGGGATCTCCTCGGAAACGGCCCCTTCCGGCGGATCGCCGGCAGGAGGATCTGCGGACATTGTGCCGGCATGCGGGACCGGTGTGTCCAGGTGGGTGGCGGGAAAGTAGAGAACAAAGGTGGAACCGTGTCCTGGTTCACTGCTCACGTGGATGGCGCCACCATGAGCCTGCACGATGCCCAGAACCACAGGCAGCCCGAGACCGGTCCCCTGTCCGACCGGTTTGGTGGTGAAAAACGGATCGAAGATGCGCTGCCTGGTGGCCTCGTCCATGCCGCACCCGGTGTCGCTGACGGTGATGCTGACCGCATCGACGCCATCCTGAACACACACTTGGGCCACTTCGGCGGGCAGCGCCGGATCATCCGCCCTGACCTTGTCGATGGCCAGATCGATTCGCCCGGGTTTGCCCTGAAGGGCATGAATGGCATTGGTGCCCAGGTTGAGCAGCACCTGGCCGATCTGGGTGGCGTCCGCCCTGACCATGGGACAGGTGCTGCAGTGGCGCACGGTGAGATGAATGTGCGGCGGCAAGGCGGTGCGCAGCAGGTTGGAGGTCTCCGTGGCGATGTCATCGAGCCTGACGGGCGTGCGCTCCAGAGGCTGCTGCCGGGAAAACGCCAGGATCTGGCGGACCAGTTCGCGACCCCGCCGTGCCGCGTTGCTGATCTCGTGCAGGCTCTCGCGCGCGGGCGCACCCGGCTGCAGGTCCTGACGGGCGAGGTTGGCATTGCCCAGGATCGCGGCAAGGATGTTGTTGAAGTCGTGGGCCACCCCGCCCGCCAATGTCCCCAGCGCCTCCATCTTCTGGGATTGTGACAACTGCTGGGCCAGGCGTTGCTGCTGCCGCTGGGCCTGCCGCAGGCTGGTGACATCCACGAAGGTGAACACCACATGCCGCAGGCCGCCCAGGACATCGTTCTCGGGATACGCGTTGCACAAGGCCCAGCGCACCGGCTGGCCCTGGTTGTCGGCCAGACCGAAGATGACGTCATGCACCGGCTGACCCGTCGCCAGCACCCGGTCAAACGGCATTTCATGCCGTCGCATGGGCTGCCCGTCCTCGCGCAGCATGCGCCACTGCTCGGGCGGCGACGGGGACCGGTCCGCGGCCCCCCCGTCATCGGACCATCCCAGGAAACGCCGGGCCAGACTGTTGATGTCCGCGATCGACCGGTCAGGCCGGTACACGATCAGTCCTGCGCTCAGGTTCTCGATGAGTGCGCGCAGATCCGACTCGCGGGTCTGCAGATCCTGCCGGGCACGATCGGCCAGCTGGCGCATGCGGAAGGACACCAGTGCGCCATACAGGATCATCCGCACCAGCTTGGAGAAAAGGGCAAACAGCATCAGACCGGGCAGTACCTGGGCCAGCGACAGGCCCAGCAACGGCACCATGATCCCGTAGCCGACCATGGCCCCCACCTCCAGCAAGGACCAGAACTTGACCACCTGGAGTTCGGGGACCCGCCGCTGAGGATCTGCCCGCCAGATGTCGCGATAGGCCAGCGCGGCGATGACGGCCGTCGTCAGCACCAGCACCAGCTGACGAACCTTGGGCAGGTCCCATACTTCCTGGAGCATCACCTGCCCGAGCAACAGGCCGGCAGAGCAAAGCCAGACCAGATGGGTGGGGCGGGACAGCCCCAGGAAACTTCGCAAACCCATCCAGGCATACAGCACACTGACCGACAGCATGGCGTTCGGCAGGCTGGTGCTCCACGCGGCGGGCACCTGTCCGTTCATCATCAGGCCGGCAGCCCCCACGATAGACACCGCCGCAGACGAAGCCCACCAGCCGGGACCGCCGATCGCCGGGTACCGCTTCATGAGTGCCAGAAAACCCAGTCCTGTCAGGAGGTCGATACCGAGCCTGACGACCAGCAACGTCGCCAGATCAATCGGCATGGGGGAACACTCGGCGGATGGACTTCATGGAATGGACGATTGAAGCACAGACGAGGCCTGGACAACCCGCCGAAATGACGAAGAAAGTTTGCGGTAATCGAAGCATCCCGCCGCGAGGTGACCGTCACCTGCGTGTCACACAGTCGCTGTCGAGACAAAGATGTCTTCCGCGTGTCCCACAGAATGCCGGCCCATGGGAACTCTCTATCTCGTGCGTCATGGTCAGGCCTCCTTCGGCGCGGACGACTACGACCAGCTCAGCGATCTGGGCCGGCGCCAGGCCGAGCGGCTGGGCCAATACTGGGCAAGCCGGGGATTGCGTTTCGACGCGGTCATCACGGGCTCGCTGCGGCGCCATGCGCAGACCTGGGAAGGCATCGCCAGCGGAGCTGGCATGGACCATGCACCGCTGGTCTGGCCGGGCCTGGACGAGTACGACAGCCACGCGGTCATCGAGACCATCCACCCGCACCCCTTGGTCAAGCCGGACACACCCGAGCTGTACCGCCAGCATTTCCGGCTGCTTCGTGACGGGCTGGCCCAGTGGATGGCCGGGACCGTGAGCCCGCGCGGCATGCCCAGCTACACCGATTTCGTCCATGGTGTGACCGGCGCACTGGACCATGTGCGCAGCCATCACCATGGCCAGAATGTGCTCATCGTCTCCAGCGGCGGGCCGATCTCAACGGCCATGGGCCATGTGCTGGGGCTCAGCCCAGATGCCACCATCGACCTGAACATGCGCATCCGCAACAGCGCAGTCACCCAATTCCAGTTCACGCCCAAGCGGCATGCGCTGCTGACTTACAACACGCTGCCGCATCTGGACGGCCCAGACTACGACAGCTGGATCACCTACGCCTGAGCGGGCCGGTCAGCGTCGCGCAGGATAGGCGACGTCCTCGCGCAGGGTGTCCGGAGGCAGGCGATCGATTTCCAGCAGCAGTTCGGCCAGCGCACGTCCGGCGGCACCGACCAGCGCCTGCCCCTTGTCTGCCGTGGCGGCAGCCGCATCACCGACCGCGCCCTGCCGGTTGTAGTCCTGCATCATCCAGGCCAGCTTGGCACTGCGGCCATTGCCCAGGATGGCGTGTTGCCGGGCACGCTCGCTGGAGGTGGAGCCAAAGCGCTCGGCCTGGTCCATGCGAACACGCTCGGGCGCGAGCGCCAGCATCATCGATGTCTCGATGTCACCGGCATGGATGCCAAAGCGATGCTCGTCGGCACTGAACCGCGCGCTGACATCCTGCCCCTGTTCATCCTGCAGCGGGAGGTTGAACCAGCTGAGGCTGTAGACGAGCATGCCCAGGCGAGCGCGCAGGTCGCGCGCCACCAGATCGAGGGCCCCCACCTGGCCACCGTGGGTGTTGAACAGCACCAGCTTGCGCACGCCGCTGGCCGCGACGCACTCCCCCAGCTCGGTCCAGACACGCATCAGGGTCTCGGCGCGCAGGCTCAGGGTGCCGGCGAACCGGGCGTGCTCGGGCGAGAAGCCCACCGACTGCGTGGGCAGCATGAGCACCGGCGTGCCCGCCGGCAAGGCGACCAGCGCACGGGCCACGATCCCGTCCGCAATGGTGGCATCCACCGAGAGGGGCAGGTGCGGGCCGTGCTGCTCGGTGGCGGCCACCGGCAGCACGGCGATGGTCCGCGGCAGGTCCAGATGGCCGAAATCGGCGGTGGTGAGGTCGGACCAATGGGCTGGCAGGTGAGGGACTGGGTTCATGGCCGCCATCTTACGGCGCCGGGGGTGTTCGCTTCAGTCCCTGGCATACATCCAGCGACGCGACCACGGCATCTCGCCGGCGCTGCGCCGCGCGGGACGGCACAGCACCTGAAAGAGCGCGATCTCGTCCTGCTCGAAGGCCCAGGCGCACCCGGCCAGATAGACCCGCCAGATCCGCCAGCGCTTGTCATCGACCAGGGCACGTATCCGGTCGCGCCGGGCCTCGAAGGCCTCGCTCCACAGGGCCACCGTTCGGGCGTAGTGGCGGCGCAGGTTCTCGGCATCGAAGACCTCCAAGCCACCCTCCTGCATGGTGCGCATCACCGTGCCAATGTGGGGCAGCTCGCCGTGCGGAAACACGTAGCGGTGGACAAAGCCCCCCGCGCCCTTCGATGCCTCGCCATCGTGCGCGTCCGAACTCGTGATGCCGTGATTGAGGACCCAGCCATCGGGCGCCAGCAGGGCACGGACCTGACCGAAATACGCGGCCAGGTGATTCAGCCCCACGTGTTCGAACATGCCCACGCTGGTGACCCGGTCGAAGGGACCGTCCGGGACATCGCGGTAGTCCTGCAGGCGGATTGCCACGCGGTCTTCCAGGCCTGCCGCCTTCACGCGCTCGCGCGCCAACGCGTACTGGTTCTCGGACAAGGTGATGCCCACACAACGGGCGCCAAACTGCTGGGCAGCCCGGATCACGAGTGCCCCCCAGCCACACCCGATGTCCAGCAGGCGCTGGCCCGGTTGCAAACGAACCTTGGTGAGGATGTGATCGATCTTCTTCTGCTGCGCCAGCGCCAGCGATTCGTCCCCGCGCTCGAAGTAGGCGCACGAATACACCATGGCCGGATCCAGCCACTGGGCATAGAACTCGTTGGAGACGTCGTAGTGGTAACGGATGGCGTCGCTGTCGAGCGCCCGGCTGTGTTCGGCGCGGCGCCGCGGGCGGGCAACGGCCTGTTCATCCACGGACGCGGCATCCGCCAACCCATGCGCCACGGCCAAGATGTCCCGCAGTTCCCCCTCGACATCGATCAGCCCCTCCACATAGGCCTGACCGAGGGTTTCCAGCGTCGGCTGCATCAGCAAGGGCAGCGCTGCCGCATCACGCACGCGCATACGGACTGTGGGCTCTGAAAAGTCCCCCAGACTCAAGCCACTGTGCCCGTGGTCGCCCCAGGTCAGGCGAACGGGCAGGTTGACGCGGCGGCGCAGACGGTGCGCCCATGGCCGCAAAGCCAACTCGATCATCGAGCCCATGCCGGTTCCCCCCCTCACTGCGGTGGCCAGAAAGACAGGAAAGCTGTCTTTTTACCGAAGATGACGCCATCTGTGAACCATTTCACGAATGCGTTCGACCGATCGATCCGACAGCCGGCGCACCGCCCGGGGCCGGTCTGGCAGGCTCCACTTATATTTGCAGCCTGATCCTCCACCGCCGGATGAGGGGAACCTGTGTCCCGGATCCGCACTCCGACTGCTCATGCCCGCTCTTGCCCTGTCCGTTTTCCGCAGCCAGCCAGCCCCCCTGGCCTGGCTGATCGCCCTGCTGCTGTTTCTGTCCATGGGCATGGCCTCGGCGCAATCCCTGCTGGTCCGCGGGAGTGCCGCTGCCATCAGCCAGACCGAGCAGGTGCGCTCCGAATTGATGGCTCACGCGCCGCAAGGCGTGGGCGCTGGCCGCACCGTCTGGGTAGGCCTGCAGCTGACCCACGCCCCCGAGTGGCACACCTACTGGAAGAACCCGGGCGACTCAGGCCTGCCCACCGAACTGCGCTGGACCTTGCCCCCCGGCGTCACCGCCGGCGAGATTGCGTGGCCCACCCCACGCAAATTTCCGCTGGGCAACCTGGCCAACTATGGCTACGGGGACACCGTGCTGCTGCCCGTGCCCCTGACCATCGACCCGTCGTTTCGGGCACCGACCCTGGACATTGGCCTGGAAGCCAGCTGGCTGGCCTGCCGCAAGGAATGCATCCCCGAGGAAGCCTCCCTGCGCCTGAGCATTCCGGTCGAAGGCTCCACGGCGGCGAGCGCAGCCCTGTTTGATGCTTCTCTGGCAGCGGCACCCACCGCCCTTGCAGCGGGTGACGGCCGCATCGAACCCGAGGAAGGATTCCTGCGCGTGAATCTGGGGGGCTTGCCCGCAGACTGGCGCGGAAAGACGCTGGAGTTCTTCCCGGAAACCCCTGGACTGATCGAACCCGGCGCCCCCTGGACACAGGCCTGGGACGGCGATCGATGGTCGGCGCGCATCCCGCTGTCGGCCCACCGCAGCGAAGGTCCGTCCGAGCTGCCGCTGGTGCTGGCGCGCGCCGATGGCCCTGCCGTCGACCCCGCAGAGGCCGGGGTACGCACCGTGCTGCCCGTGCAGGGAAGCTGGCCCGCCGTGGCGGCGCTGCCATCGGGCAACGAGGTATCACCAGCGCTGCAGGCGGCACTGGACGCCAACGCGGCCCGGGCCGCCAGCGGCCCCGCCCCCTCGTCGGGACTGACACTGGGCGCCGCCCTGATCGGCGCCCTGATCGGTGGACTCATCCTCAACCTGATGCCCTGCGTGTTCCCGGTGCTGGCGATCAAGGTGCTGGCCTTTGCCCGGCACGCCGACGACCGGGCTGCGCACCGGCGCAACGGCCTGGCCTACACCGCCGGCGTGGTGCTGTCCTTCATGGCTTTGGGAGGCCTGTTGCTGGGCCTGCGGGCCGCCGGCGAGGCCATCGGCTGGGGATTCCAGCTGCAAGACCCGATGGTGGTGGCGGCGCTGGCGGTGCTGTTCACGCTGATCGGACTGAACCTGGCGGGCCTGTTCGAGTTCGGCCAGATGCTGCCCGGCCAGCTGGCCGCTTACCAGGCCCGGCACCCGACGGTGGATGCGTTCCTGACCGGCGTGCTGGCGGTGGCGGTGGCCTCGCCCTGCACGGCGCCATTCATGGGCGCTTCGCTGGGACTGGCGGTGGGCCTGCCCGCCTGGCAGGCCCTGTCGGTGTTTGCCCTGCTCGGCCTGGGCATGGCGCTGCCCTACCTGCTGGCCAGTTGGTGGCCTGCCGTCGCCCGCCTGCTGCCGCGCCCGGGCGCCTGGATGCAGACTTTCCGTCAGCTCATGGCGTTTCCGATGTTCGCCACGGTGGTGTGGCTGTTGTGGGTGCTGGGCCAGCAGACCGGCATCGACGGCGCCGCCGCCCTGCTGATGATCCTGGTGGCCCTGGCCTTGCTGGTGTGGGCTCTGACCCTGAGGGGTCGCAGTCGCCTGATGCTGGGCATGGTCTCGGCGGCCGGACTCGTCTGGCTGGCCGTCGCCATCGGCCCCCGGGTGACCACCATGCTGCCGGCGGATGTCACGGCATCGGTCGCCACGCCAGGCGAAGGCACCTGGGAACCCTGGAGCCAGGCACGGCAGGACGCCCTGCTGGCTGAAGGTCGTCCGGTCTTCGTCGACTTCACCGCGGCCTGGTGCGTGACCTGCCAGTACAACAAGCGGACCACCCTCGCCGACCCGGCCCTGTTGCAGGACATGGCCTCCCGGCAAGTGGCCCTGCTGCGTGCCGACTGGACGCGGCGCGACCCGGCCGTGACCGCTGCACTGGCCGCCCTGGGCCGCAACGGCGTGCC
>JAJPEW010000277.1 GCA_021166755.1 Hydrogenophaga sp.
CCTGCTGTGGTGCCGCATCATGAAGGGCTTCAATGCCAAGAACCCCAAGAGCCTGATGCTGCGCACGCACAGCCAGACCTCGGGCTGGTCGCTGACCGAGCAGGACCCGTACAACAACGTGGTGCGCACCACCATCGAGGCCATGGCTGCCGTGTTCGGCGGCACCCAGTCGCTGCACACCAACTCCTTTGACGAAGCCATCGCGCTGCCGACCGAATTCAGCGCCCGCATCGCGCGCAACACGCAGTTGATCATTCAGGAAGAGACGCACATCACCAACGTGGTCGACCCCTGGGCCGGCAGCTACATGATGGAGTCGCTGACCCAGCAGATGGCCGACGAGGCGTGGAAGATCATCGAGGAGGTCGACGCCATGGGCGGCATGACCAAGGCGGTGGACAGCGGCTGGGCCAAGCTGAAGATCGAGGCCGCCGCGGCCGAGAAGCAGGCGCGCATCGACTCCGGCAAGGACGTGATCGTCGGCGTCAACAAGTACAAGCTCAAGCAGGAAGATGCCATCGACATCCTGGAGGTGGACAACGTCAAGGTGCGTGAGGCACAGATCGCCCGCCTGCAGGCCATCAAGGCCAGCCGCGACAATGCCAAGGTGCAAGCCGCGCTGGATGCGCTGACCGCTGCCGCCGAGTCTGGCCAGGGCAACCTGCTGGACCTGTCCATCCAGGCCATCCGCCTGCGCGCCACCGTCGGCGAAGTGTCCGACGCGCTGGAGAAAGTCTACGGGCGCCACCGCGCCGACACACAGAAGGTGACCGGGGTGTACGCCGCTGCTTACGACTCTGCCGAAGGCTGGGAACAGCTCAAGAAGGAAATCAGCGATTTCGCCGACGCGCAGGGCCGTCGCCCGCGCGTGATGATCGCCAAGCTCGGCCAGGACGGCCACGACCGCGGCGCCAAGGTGGTGGCCACGGCCTTTGCCGACCTGGGCTTCGACGTCGACATGGGTCCGCTGTTCCAGACGCCGGAGGAGTGTGCTCGCCAGGCGATCGAAAACGACGTGCACGCCGTGGGTGTGAGCACGCTGGCCGCCGGTCACAAGACCCTGGTGCCTGCCATTATCCAGGCCCTGAAGGACCAGGGCGCCGACGACATCGTGGTGTTCGTGGGTGGCGTGATCCCGCGCCAGGACTACGATTTTCTGTACGAGGCCGGCGTCAAGGGCGTCTATGGCCCAGGCACGCCGATCCCGGCCAGCGCCAAGGACGTGCTGGAGCAGATCAAGAAGGCGGTTGACGCCGCCTGACCGTCCGGACGCATCCGTGACCCCCGAACAGATCCAGACGGGCATCGTCGGCGGTGCGCCGGCCGTCCAGCGCCGCGCGATGGCCAAGGCCATCACGCTGCTGGAGTCCACCCGCCCCGACCACCGCCAGCAGGCCGATGCACTGTTGACCGGGCTGCTGCCGCACACCGGTGGTGCCTTTCGCCTGGGTATCAGCGGCGTGCCCGGCGTGGGCAAGAGCACCTTCATCGAGGCTTTGGGCCTGTACCTGATCGGCCAGGGCCACCGCGTGGCGGTCCTGGCGGTTGACCCTTCTTCCTCCGTATCCGGTGGCTCCATCCTGGGCGACAAGACGCGCATGGAGCACCTGAGCGTGCACGAGCGCGCCTACATCCGGCCCAGCCCGAGCAGCGGCACGCTGGGCGGCGTGGCTGAGAAAACACGTGAGGCCATGCTGGTCTGCGAGGCCGCGGGCTATGACGTGGTGATCGTCGAGACCGTGGGCGTGGGCCAGAGCGAGACCGCAGTGCACGGGATGACCGACATGTTCTGCCTGCTGCAGTTGCCCAACGCCGGAGACGATTTGCAGGCGATCAAGAAGGGCGTGATGGAACTGGCCGATCTGGTCGTCATCAACAAGGCCGACATCGATCCCGACGCCGCCACCCGCGCCCGAGCGCAGATCACTTCGTCGCTGCGCCTGCTGGGCCTGCACGGCAACCCGGATCACATGCACCACGACCAAGCCATCTGGCACCCGCAGGTGATCCAGATCAGCGCGCTGCACGGGCAGGGCGTGGACAACTTCTGGTCGGCGGTGAGCGAATTCAGACGCCTGCAGACCTCCAATGGCCGACTGGCCGGGCGTCGCCAGCAGCAGGCCCGAGCGTGGATGTGGGAACGCATCGACGCCGGCCTCAAGCAGCGCTTTCGCGAGCACCCGCGGGTGCGCGAGCGGCTGGACCTTTTCACACAGCAGGTGCAGGGGGGGCAGCTGGCCGCGTCCACCGCCGCCCGGCAACTGCTCGAACTGTTTGACTGATCGGGCCTGGCCCGACAACCGTTTTCACCGGAGACCACCATGCAAGACATCCTGGACCAACTGGAAAAGAAGCGCGCCGCGGCGCGCCTGGGCGGGGGCGAGAAGCGCATCGCTGCCCAGCACAGCAAGGGCAAGCTGACCGCACGTGAGCGCATCGAGGTGCTGCTGGACGAAGGCACCTTCGAAGAGTGGGACATGTTCGTGGAGCACCGCTGTGTGGACTTCGGCATGCAGGACCAGAAGATCCCGGGCGATGGCGTCGTGACCGGCTACGGCATGATCAATGGCCGCCTCGTGTTCGTGTTCAGCCAGGACTTCACCGTCTTCGGTGGCGCGCTCTCCGAAGCGCATGCCGAGAAGATTTGCAAGATCATGGACCAGGCCATGAAGGTCGGCGCGCCGGTGATCGGCCTCAACGATTCGGGCGGCGCCCGCATCCAGGAAGGCGTGGCCTCGCTCGGTGGCTATGCCGAGGTGTTCCAGCGCAACGTGATGGCCTCGGGCGTGATCCCGCAGATCAGCATGATCATGGGCCCCTCGGCCGGTGGCGCCGTGTACTCGCCGGCCATGACCGACTTCATCTTCATGGTCAAGGACTCAAGCTACATGTTTGTGACCGGCCCCGAAGTGGTGAAGACGGTGACACATGAAGAAGTGACCGCCGAAGAGCTGGGCGGTGCCGTGACGCACAACACCAAGAGCGGCGTGGCCGATGGTGCCTTCGAGAACGATGTGGAGGCGCTGCTGATGCTGCGCCGCCTCTACAACTACCTGCCGCTCAACAACAAGGAAAAGGCGCCCGTGCGCCCCAGCGGCGACCCGATCGACCGCGCCGACAGCAGCCTGAATACCCTGGTGCCAGACAACCCGAACAAGCCGTACGACATGAAGGAGCTGATCCTCAAGACGGTCGACGACGGCGACTTCTTCGAGATCCAGCCCGACTACGCCAAGAACATCATTATCGGCTTTGCCCGCATGGACGGCCAGACGGTGGGCATCGTGGCCAACCAGCCGCTGGTGCTGGCAGGCTGCCTGGACATCAAGAGCTCGATCAAGGCGGCGCGTTTCGTGCGCTTCTGCGACGCGTTCAACATCCCCGTCATCACCTTCGTGGACGTGCCCGGTTTCATGCCTGGCACCAGTCAGGAGTACGGCGGCATCATCAAGCACGGCGCCAAGCTGCTCTACGCCTACGCCGAGTGCACCGTGCCCAAGATCACGGTGATCACCCGCAAGGCCTACGGTGGCGCCTACGACGTGATGGCCTCCAAGCACCTGCGTGGTGACGTGAACTTCGCGTGGCCCAACGCCGAGATCGCGGTGATGGGCGCCAAGGGCGCGGTGGAGATCATCTTCCGCGAAGAGAAGAAGGACCCGGCCAAGCTGGCCGAGCGCGAGGCCGAGTACAAGGCCCGATTCGCCAACCCCTTCGTCGCCGGTGCACGCGGCTTCATCGATGACGTGATCCTGCCGTCGGAGACCCGCAAGCGCATCTGCCGCTCGCTGGTGATGCTCAAGGACAAGAAGATCGAGAACCCGTGGCGCAAGCACGGCAACATCCCGCTGTGAACGTCCGAGGAGAAAAGAACATGTTCAAGAAGATTCTGATTGCCAACCGCGGCGAGATCGCCTGCCGCGTCATCGCCACCGCCCGCAAGATGGGCATCGCCACCGTGGCCGTGTACTCCGAAGCCGACAAGGAAGCGCGTCACGTACGCCTGGCCGACGAGGCCGTGCTGCTGGGTCCGGCGGCATCGCGCGAGTCCTACCTGGTGGCCGACAAGATCATCGCAGCGGCCAAGCAGACCGGCGCCGAGGCCATTCACCCTGGCTACGGCTTCCTGTCCGAGAACGAGGACTTCGCCAAGCGTTGCGAGGACGAGGGCATCGCCTTCATCGGCCCCAAGCACTACAGCATCGCGGCCATGGGCGACAAGATCGCCTCCAAGAAGCTGGCCAACGAAGCCAAGGTCAACACGATCCCTGGCTATAACGACGCGATCGAGTCGGCCGCCAAGGCGGTCGAGATCGCCAAGGGCATCGGTTACCCGGTGATGATCAAGGCCTCGGCTGGGGGTGGCGGCAAGGGCCTGCGCGTGGCCTTCAACGACAAGGAAGCACTCGAAGGTTTCACCGCCTGCCAGAACGAGGCCCGCAACAGCTTCGGCGACGACCGCATCTTCATCGAAAAGTTTGTCGAGCAGCCGCGCCACATCGAGATCCAGATCGTCGGCGACAGCCACGGCAACGTGATCTACCTGAACGAGCGTGAGTGCTCGATCCAGCGCCGCCACCAGAAGGTGATCGAGGAGGCGCCGTCGCCCTTCATCAGCGAAGCCACCCGCAAGGCCATGGGCGAGCAGGCCGTGGCCCTGGCCAAGGCGGTGAAGTACCAGAGCGCCGGCACGGTGGAGTTCGTGGTCGGCAAGAACCAGGACTTCTACTTCCTGGAAATGAACACCCGTCTGCAGGTGGAGCACCCGGTGACCGAGTGCATCACTGGCCTGGACCTGGTGGAGCTGATGATCCGGGTGGCCGCCGGCGAGAAGCTGCCCCTGACCCAGGCCGACGTCAAACGCGACGGCTGGGCCATCGAGTGCCGGATCAACGCCGAGGATCCGTTCCGCAACTTCCTGCCGTCGACCGGCCGCCTGGTGCGTTTCACGCCCCCGACCGAGACCATGTGGCAGGCGGACACCGGTCACAAGCACGGCGTGCGCGTGGACACCGGGGTGTTCGAGGGCGGTGAAATCCCGATGTACTACGACTCGATGATTGCCAAGCTCATCGTGCACGGCAAGGACCGAAACGACGCCATTGCCAAGATGCGCGAGGCGCTCAACGGTTTCGTCATTCGTGGCATCAATAGCAACATCCCGTTCCAGGCAGCGCTGCTGGCCCACCCCGACTTCGTCTCGGGCAACTTCAACACCGGCTTCATCGCGCAGCACTACGCCGGCGGCTTCCGGGCTGAGGACGTGCCGCACGACGACCCGGACTTCCTGGTGGCCCTGGCGGCCTTCGTGCGTCGCAAGAGTCGCGAGCGCGCCACCGGCATCTCTGGCCAGCTGCCGGGCTATGGCGTCAAGGTGGGCAAGGACTATGTGGTGATCAGCCTCGCGGCCGATGGTCAGCACGGCTACACACCGGTGCACGTCGACGAATTCGTCGGTGAAACGGGCTATGCGTCCGTCACCGTGGGCGAGAAGCGATTCAAGATCAGCTCGCCCTCGCGCCTGAACGACATCGTCATCAGCGGCGAGTGCAACGGGCAGCCCTTCACGGCCCAGATGGAGCGCGGCTCGGCCAAGAACCCGCTGGCTCTGGTGGTGCAGCACAACGGCACCAAGCTGGAGACCATGGTGGTGTCGCCCCGCATGGCCGAGCTGCACCAGCTCATGCCCTTCAAGGCGCCGCCGGACATGAGCAAATACGTGCTTTCGCCCATGCCGGGCCTGCTGGTCGACGTGGCTGTGCAGGTTGGCCAGAAGGTGCAGGCCGGCGAGCGCGTGGCCGTCATCGAGGCGATGAAGATGGAGAACGTGCTGTTCGCCGCGGCCGATGGTGTGGTGTCCAAAGTGCTGGCGTCCAAGGGCGAGTCGCTGGTGGTCGATCAGCCGATCGTGGAGTTCGAGAAATGAGCGGCCCCCACGCTCCACCGCTGCGCGGGTCGCTGCCCCCCGAGGGGGCTGATCCGGCTTGGGGCGGCCCGGCGCCGGATCTCCGCGGCACCCCCCGTCCTTTCAAGGTGCTGGGCGTCCAGCAGATCGCTATCGGCGGCCCGGACAAGCTGCGCCTGCAGACCCTCTGGGTCGACATGCTGGGTCTGGAGAAGACCGGTACCTTCCAGAGCGAGCGCGAGAACGTCGACGAGGACATCTGCGCCATCGGCAGCGGCCCGTTCAAGGTCGAGGTGGATCTGATGCAGCCCATGGACCCGGAAAAAAAGCCTGCGGTCCACGCCACACCGCTCAACCACATCGGCCTTTGGATCGATGATCTGCCCAAGGCGGTGGAGTGGCTGACGGCCAATGGCGTGCGTTTTGCCCCCGGCGGCATCCGAAAAGGTGCGGCGGGCTTCGACATCACCTTCCTGCACCCCAAGGCGAACGAGGAATTTCCGATCGCGGGGGAGGGTGTGCTGATCGAACTGGTTCAGGCGCCCCCCGAGGTGGTCAGCGCCTTCGCGAAGCTGTCGGCGTCATCCACCTGACACACAAGCGGTCGAGGAGACAGACCCCGCCGGGTGGGTACCCGAGCGGGGTTTTTTCATGCCTGCTAAGGACCTACTCGCAGATCATGTAGGTCTTGGTCAGGTGCTCCAGCACCTCGAACTCACCTTCAAAGCCGGGAGGGATGTAGATGCCGTCGCCAGGGCCAGCCTCCTCGTGACCGCCTTGGGCATCGTGCACGCGGCAGCGCCCATCGACGACGGTGAACAGCTCCCGCTCAGTGGGGCCCATGGCGATGCGCCAGCGACCGGGTTCGCAGCGCCAGACGCCGCAGAACACCTGTCCGGCCGGCAGCGCTTCGTCGATCAGGTTCCAGGTTTCGCGCAGCGGATTGCCGCGGATCAGGCGCTCCGGCCGGGGACGGTCGGTTTCGGGTGATCCAGCAGGCTGGGCAGTGAGTTTGATCAGGCGCGTGGAAGGTGCATTCATGGCCCGGATTGTGCCTTGCGTCACGCTTTCTCATCGCGCAGGACCAGCGGTCGGCAGACAGGATCAACGGCCAGCGGTGAAAACTGGTCGGTGAATCGCCTGCATATCCGGGGCATGGGCGCCGTCCCGATCCCCTAAATTGGCAGACATCGACCTAACCCATCGGGACACTGCCATGAATGCACATCAAGAGAGCGATCCCTCTGGCCATGCTTCCGGTGCCTTGAGCCAACTGCTGGCGGGCGGCGACAGCCGCTGGACCCTCCAGCGCCGCCAATGGCAGGAGAGGCAGCTCGCGTTGCCTTGGCCTTCGGATCTGCTGCAGTCGTTCTGCCTTCGCATGTCCAGCCGCGGCATGTGTGTCAGTCAGGCCATGATGCTGTGCGACCGGCGCTATGCCCTGGAGCAGTTGGGGCATGCGCACAACATGGGCGATGAAGCTCTGCGCCAGATGGCCATGGAACTGTTCCGTCATGATGAGTCGCGGCAGAACATCGCCGCGCGACGAGGAGGAGTGCACTGATGCGGGGGGAAACCCTGAGTCACGGCGCCGATTTCATACTCAAGACAGAGGATGAATGCACCGATATAAGTCCAAATGGATAAGGTCTCACCCACTCAGCCGTCGTCATGAAAGAATCCACTGTTCTGCGCCCCGGGGTTTCGCTGATGCGGCGCATGCGCCTGTCGGCAAAGCTCGGCCTGTTGGCCGCGGTTCTGATCCTCCCCTTGGTGCTTATCAGTGCCATGCTGATCCACCGGCTGCATGCGGATGTGCAGGATCACCGGGCGGAGCTCTCCACCCTGGCGAGTGCGGTCTCAGACTCCGACGCCGTAGCCCGGGTTGCTTCTCTGGAGAAAAGAATTGCTGCCGACGAGAGCTTGCTGATGGCGACCTACGCCGCCACGGGGCTTGGCGTGATCCTGGTGGCCTACCTGTTTGCGGCCCTTCGAACCAGCTTCATCCTGGATTTCCGTCGCGTGATCGAGGTCATGCGCGAAACCGCGGGCGGCAACCTTCGGGCACGTGTGCACATCAACGGGCGGGACGAGTTGGCCGAGCTGGCCCTTCTCGTCGAGCGTCTCAATGCCAGCCTCTCGGCGACGGTGGCCGAGGTGCGCAGCAACTCAGCCCTGGTGGCCTATGCCGGCAGGACATTGGCCGCTGGCAACCGAGATCTGGCGGACAGGACCGAGCAACAGGCCGCCAACCTGGAGCAGACGTCGGCCAGCGTCCAGGAACTGTCTTCGACCGTGCACCAGAACGCCCAGACGGCCCGCGAGTCAGATGAGCAGGCCATCAAGGTGCGATCAGTGGCGGAGTCCGGCGCCTCCGCCATGGAAGGCGCCATCGGATCGGTGGAAGTCATCCAGCGCAGTGCGCAGCAGATGAATGAAATCATCGGGGTGATTGACAGCCTGGCCTTCCAGACCAATATCCTGGCGCTCAATGCGGCGGTGGAGGCCGCCCGTGCAGGCGAGGCGGGCAGGGGATTTGCCGTGGTGGCCAGCGAAGTGCGAAACCTTGCCCAGCGTTCCGCCGCA
This sequence comes from Hydrogenophaga sp., assembly GCA_021166755.1. Taxonomy (GTDB): domain Bacteria; phylum Pseudomonadota; class Gammaproteobacteria; order Burkholderiales; family Burkholderiaceae_C; genus Hydrogenophaga; species Hydrogenophaga bisanensis. Next base: position 8,492 of record JAJPEW010000277.1, read on the forward strand.
TCGGCCCGGGAGATCCGCCAGCTGATTGAGGCATCGACCCAGCAGGTGGACTCCAGCGTCCGCCAGATCCGGACGGCGGGCAGCAACATTTCCCAGATCGTCAATGGCGTGCGAGGCGTGGCCGCCAACATGTCCCTGATCTCCTCAGCCAGTGCCGAGCAGAGCAGTGGTTTGAGCGAGATCTCTTCCGCCGTCAAGCAACTGGACGAAATCACCCAGCGCAACGCGCAGATGGTCGAACGTGCGGTGCAGCAGGCCAATCTGCTGGAGCATCGCGCTGAGCACCTGTCGCAGGCAGTCTCCTCCTTCCAGTTGCAGCAAGGTACCGCGCAGGAAGCGATGGAGATGGTTTCGCGCGCCCTGGCGTTCCGCAGGCAGACGGGCAAGGAAGCGTTCCTGCAGGGCATCACGTCGGCCACTGGCGAGTTCTTCGATCGCGACATGTACGTGTTTGCGCTCGACAGCCAGGGCTCCTACCGGGCGTTTGGTGGCAAACCTGAGAAGGTCGGCTCACGCGTGCAGGACATCCCCGGCGTCGATGGGGCCTCCTTGCTGGCGTCCATCATTGCCCAGGCCGAACTCGAACCCGGCTGGGTGGAATACGACATCGTCAACCCGGCCACTGGGGCCGTCCAGACCAAAATGTCCTACGTCACCAAGGTCGATGACCTGTACGTGGGATGCGGGGTGTACAAGAGCGCTCCCCAGCCAGCCTGAGACAGTGGCCGTGAGGAGGCCCCTCAGCTCTCGCTGGCTTGCTCGCGTCGCTGCCGTGCCCTGGCCAACGCGGCCTCAATCACCGCACGCTTCCTGTCAAGGACCGCTGGATCGGTGTGCAGGGAATGGGCGGGCAGGTCGGCCAGTTTGGCGCGGGCTTTGGCTTCCAGCCTGGCCTCATGTTCAGTTTTCTCCCGGGCGAGCCTTGACTTGCGTGCGTCGTAGCGATCCCTGGCCTGCCGAGCCAAGGCCTCTGGCCAGGCCGACCACCCGGTCTTGCTGCCGCTGACGGGCTCCAGCGAGATGCAGTCGACCGGACAGACCGGAATGCAGAGCTCACAGCCGGTGCAGTAGGACTCGATGACGGTGTGCATGTGCTTGTTGCTGCCGACGATGGCATCGGTCGGGCAGGCCTTGATGCACAGGGTGCATCCGATGCACCAGCTTTCATCGATGATGGCGACGGTGAGCGGGCCTTCGATGCCGAACTCGGGATTCAACGGCGACACCGGCCGACCGGTGATCGCCGACAACCGCTCCACACCCTCGGTGCCACCGGGTGGACATTGGTTGATGTCGGCCTCGCCCGAAGCAATGGCCTGGGCGTAGGCCGCACAGTCCGGATAGCCGCAGCGTGTGCACTGCGTCTGGGGCAGGGCCGCATCAATGCGGCGGGCGAAGTCGTTCATGCCGGAACTATAGCCGGCGCCGCACCAGACCCCGGTCAGACACCGCCCACGGCAGTGCGGTCAGGCTGCAGTCTTGCGGTTGCGACGCGCAGCGGGGGACGTGGTGGGCGCAGCGCTGTTCACCTGGGCCGATTTGGACGGTTGGTGGTCCAGGATGAAGGCCTTGACCACCGGGTACACCATTTCCCGCCACCGGCGTCCGCTGAAAATGCCGTAGTGACCAGCGCCGGGTACCTCGAAATGCTTGTGCTGCGACGTGGCGATGCCGGTGCACAGGTCATGGGCCGCGGCCGTCTGTCCGGAACCGGAGATGTCGTCGAGTTCGCCCTCGATGGTCAGCAAGGCCGATGTCCGGATGTCCTGCGGCCGAACGCGCTCGATCTTGCCCTTTTCGTTTTTCACGTCCCAGGTGCCCTTGACCAGCTTGAACTCCTGGAAGACCGTCTCGATCGTTTGCAGGTAGTAGTCGGCATCCATGTCCAGTACCGCGTTGTACTCGTCGTAGAACGCACGGTGGCTTTCCGCGCTGGACATGTCGCCCTTGATCAGGTCCTGGAAGTAGTCGTAGTGGCTGTTGGCATGCCGGTCAGGGTTCATGGCCACGAAACCGGCGTGCTGGAGGAAGCCAGGGTAAACGCGCCGACCAGCGCCAGGGAAGTTGGGCGGTACGCGGTAGATCACGTTGTTTTCGAACCAGGCGTGACTGCGTTGCGTGGCCAGGTTGTTGACGGCGGTGGGGGACTTGCTCGCATCGATGGGGCCACCCATCATGGTCATCGACAGGGGCGTGGTTTCCCCCCGGCTGGCCATCAATGAAACGGCGGCCAGCACCGGCACGGTGGGCTGGCAGACGCTCATGACGTGGCAGTTGCCATAGGTCTTCTGCAGGTAGCGGATGAATTCCTGGACGTAGTTGATGTAGTCGTCCAGGTGGAACTCGCCGTCGGACAGCGGCACCAGCCGAGCGTTCTTCCAGTCGGTGATATACACCTTGTGGTCCTTGAGCATGGTGCGCACCGTGTCGCGCAACAGCGTGGCGTAGTGGCCCGACAGGGGCGCCACGATCAGGACCACCGGCTGTCCCTTGAGCTTGTCCAGCGTCGGCAGATCGTCCGAAAAGCGCTTGAAGCGGCGCAGCTCGCAGAAAGGCTTGTCAATCTCCACCCGCTCGTGGATGGCGACTTCCACCCCGTCCACGTCCACGGTGCGGATGCCAAAGACCGGCTTCTCGTAGTCCTTGCCCAGTCGGTGCAGCAGGTCGAAGTAGGCCGAGACCCGTTGTGCCATGGGAATCTGGCCCAGAGGGGACAAAGGGTTGGCGTAGAGCTTGGCGGCCACCTCCGCCAGATCGGCGAAGGGTTCCATCAAGGATCGCTGGGTTTCGTAGATCTGGTAGAGCATGGGACGACCTGAAAATGGTTATGTTGCAGTGCACAATATATCAGCAAGTCGGCATGTCTGTTCTGGGAAAAACACCTAATATCCCGCAACAACTGTCACGTTCGTGAAAGCTTTGGATGCGCCTGGTCATGTGTCGGACCAGAGATTGCCAAACAAAAAGGGCCGCACTAGGCGGCCCTTCGAAGGTCTGCAACGGCGGGCGTCAGATCACCTTGGCAATCGCCTGACACACGTAGTCAATGTTCTTGCTGTTCAGGGCGGCGACACACATGCGACCGGTGTCCGTGCCATAGACACCAAATTCGCTGCGCAGGCGCACCATCTGGTCTTTGGACAGGCCGGAGTAACTGAACATGCCGATCTGGGTGGTAATGAAGCTCATGTCCTGCTTGACGCCGGCCGCTTTCAGGCCATCCACCAGCTTCTGGCGCATTTCCTTGATGCGAACGCGCATTTCACCCAGCTCTTTTTCCCACAGGGCACGCAGTTCGGGGTGGGTCAGCACCGCAGCGACCACCGCACCGCCGTGGGTG
>JAJPEW010000279.1 GCA_021166755.1 Hydrogenophaga sp.
GACCAGCCCGTCATCCTGCAACTGCTGGAAATTCCCGACGAGAAGGCCCAGAACGCGCTCAAGGGCGTGATCATGGAATTGGAAGACTGCGCGTTCCCGCTGTTGGCCGGCATCGAAGCCCACTCGGACCCCATGACCGCCTTCAAGGATAACGACTACGCCCTGCTGGTCGGCGCCCGTCCGCGCGGCCCCGGCATGGAGCGTGCCGACCTGCTGGCTGCCAATGCCCAGATCTTCACGGCCCAGGGCAAGGCCCTGAACGCCGTGGCCTCGCGCAACGTGAAGGTGCTGGTGGTGGGCAACCCCGCCAATACCAACGCCTACATCGCCATGAAGTCGGCCCCCGACCTGCCGGCCAAGAACTTCACCGCCATGCTGCGCCTGGACCACAACCGCGCCGCCTCGCAGATCGCCGCCAAGATCGGCTGCGCCGTGGGCGACATCGAGAAGCTGGCTGTGTGGGGCAACCACTCGCCCACCATGTACGCCGACTACCGTTTCGCCACCGTGAACGGCAAGTCCGTCAAGGACACCATCAACGACCACGAGTGGAACCGTGACGTGTTCCTGCCCACCGTGGGCAAGCGTGGCGCTGCCATCATCGCCGCCCGCGGCCTGTCGTCGGCCGCCTCGGCCGCCAACGCCGCCATCGACCACATGCGCGACTGGGCCCTGGGCACCAACGGCAAGTGGGTCACGATGGGCATCCCGTCCAACGGCGAATACGGCATTCCCAAGGAAGTCATGTTCGGTTACCCCGTCACCTGCGAAGGCGGCGAGTACAAGATCGTCGAAGGTCTGCCCATCGACGAGTTCTCGCAAGAGTGCATCAACAAGACCCTGGCCGAGCTCGAGGGCGAGAAGGACGGCGTCAAGCACCTGCTATGAGTTGGTAACCACTTGGTAACTCACCCGTGAAGCCGCATCCGCGCGACATCCTTGCAGGGGCTCAGGCCGGCGCATTTGCGCTGCCGGTCTGTGACCACTACAGCGGTGTCGAGGCGCGGATGCGCAAGAGCCTGCAGCTGCAGGCCGAGCTGAGCGCCGAATTCGGCACCTGCGTCTTCGATGTCACGCTCGACTGCGAGGACGGCGCCCCTGTCGGCGGCGAAGCCGAGCACGCGGCCCTGGTGACCGAGCTGGCGCTGGGTGCCCCGGCCGGCGCCCGTGTGGCCGCACGCGTCCATCCGGTCGATCACCCGCATTTCGAGGCCGACGTGGCCACCATTGCCGGGCGTGCCGGCGCGCGCCTGTGCCACCTGATGGTGCCCAAGGTCGAGTCGCTGGCCGACGTGGAGCGGGCCGTGGCCGCGCTGGATGCGGCGGGTGCGTCGGCGTTGCCGCTGCATGTGCTGATCGAGTCGCCGGCGGCGGTGCACCGGGCCTTCGATATTGCGGCCCATCCGCGCGTCGCGTCGCTGAGCTTTGGTCTGATGGACTTCGTCTCGGCCCACGGCGGGGCCATCCCGTCCTCGGCCATGACCCTGGCCGGCCAGTTCAGCCACCCGCATGTGCTGCGCGCCAAGCTGGAGATGGCCGCAGCTTGCCACGCCCATGGCAAGGTGCCTTCGCACAACGTGGTGACCGAGTTCAAGGACCTGCCTGCCCTGCAGGATGCCGCGCGCAAGGCGGCCACCGAACTGGGTTACACCCGCATGTGGAGCATCCACCCGGACCAGATCCGGCCGATCCTGGCGGCGTTTTCGCCGGCCGAATCCGAGATCGATACGGCGGTATCCATCATTGAAGCTGCCGCTGCTGCCAACTGGGCGCCGGTGCAGCACCACGGACGGCTGCACGACCGCGCCAGCTACCGCTATTTCTGGCAAGTGATCGAGCGCGCGCACCAGACCGGGCACCCTTTGCCCGAAACGGTGCGTGGCTGGTTTCTTGCGTGACCCCATTCCAACCATCACCCACCCCACCGGAGATCACCATGTCGACCTTCCTCGCCGACTACCGTGCCCACGCCGCCGAGCGCGCTGCCCTGGGCATTCCCCCGCTGCCGCTGGACGCCAAACAGGTGTCCGCGCTGATCGAGCTGATCAAGAACCCGCCCGCTGGCGAGGAAGCCTTCCTGATGGAACTGCTGACCTTCCGCGTGCCGCCGGGCGTGGACGATGCCGCCAAGGTCAAGGCCAGCTTCCTGGCTGCCGTGGCGCACGGTGACGAAAAGGTCGCCCTGATCTCCAAGGCCAAAGCCACCGAGCTGCTGGGCACCATGGTGGGTGGCTACAACGTGCACCCGCTGATCGAGCTGCTGGACGACGCCGACGTGGCGGGTGTGGCCGCCGAGGGTCTGAAGAAGACCCTGCTGATGTTCGACTACTTCAATGACGTGGCTGCCAAGGCCAAGGCCGGCAACGCCAAGGCCCAGGAAGTCATGAAGAGCTGGGCCGACGCCGAGTGGTTCACCAGCCGTCCGGCCGTCGAGAAGAAGATCACCGTCACCGTCTTCAAGGTGCCCGGCGAAACCAACACCGACGACCTGTCGCCCGCACCCGATGCGTGGAGCCGCCCGGACATCCCGATGCACTACCTGGCGATGCTGAAGAACACGCGCCCGGACGCGGCCTTCAAGCCCGAGGAAGACGGCAAGCGCGGCCCGATGCAGTTCATCGAGGACCTGAAGAAGAAGGGTCACCTGGTCGCTTACGTGGGCGACGTGGTCGGTACCGGCTCCAGCCGCAAGTCCGCCACCAACAGCGTGATCTGGGCCACCGGCCAGGACATCCCGTACGTGCCTAACAAGCGCTTTGGCGGCGTGACCCTGGGTGGCAAGATTGCCCCCATCTTCTTCAACACGCAGGAAGACTCCGGCTCGCTGCCCATTGAAGTGGACGTGAGCAAACTGGAAATGGGTGATGTCATCGACGTCTACCCCTACGACGGCAAGATCGAAAAGAACGGCGCCGTGGTGGCCGAGTTCGCGCTCAAGAGCCAGGTGCTGCTGGACGAAGTGCAGGCCGGTGGCCGCATCAACCTGATCATCGGCCGCTCGCTGACCGCCAAGGCGCGCGAGTTCCTGGGCCTGCCGGCCTCGACCGCCTTCCGCCTGCCCGTGGCTCCCAAGGACACCGGCAAGGGCTTCACGCTGGCGCAGAAGATGGTCGGCCGTGCCTGCGGCCTGCCGGAAGGCCAGGGCATCCGCCCGGGCACCTACTGCGAGCCCAAGATGACCACCGTCGGCAGCCAGGACACCACCGGCCCGATGACCCGCGACGAACTCAAGGACCTGGCCTGCCTGGGCTTCAGTGCCGATCTGGTGATGCAGTCCTTCTGCCATACCGCCGCCTATCCGAAGCCGGTGGATGCCAAGATGCACCGCGAGCTGCCGCCCTTCATCAGCAGCCGCGGCGGAGTCGCACTGCGTCCGGGCGACGGCGTGATCCACAGCTGGCTCAACCGCCTGCTGCTGCCCGATACCGTCGGTACCGGTGGTGACTCGCACACCCGCTTCCCGATCGGCATTTCCTTCCCGGCCGGTTCCGGTCTGGTGGCCTTCGGCGCTGCCACCGGCGTGATGCCGCTGGACATGCCCGAGTCGGTGCTGGTGCGCTTCAAGGGCCAGATGCAGCCCGGTGTCACCCTGCGTGACCTGGTGCACGCCATCCCCCTGTACGCCATCAAGGCAGGGCTCCTGACGGTCGCCAAGGCCGGCAAGAAGAACATCTTCTCGGGCCGCATCCTGGAAATCGAAGGTCTGCCCGACCTGAAGGTGGAACAGGCTTTCGAACTGTCCGACGCCTCGGCCGAGCGCTCGGCCGCCGGCTGCACGATCAAGCTCAACCCCGAGCCGATCAAGGAGTACCTGACCTCGAACATCGTTCTGATGAAGAACATGATCGCCGACGGCTACCAGGACGCCAAGACACTGCAGCGCCGCATCGAGAAGGTCGAAGCCTGGCTGGCCAAGCCCGAGTTGCTGGAGGCCGACAAGGACGCCGAGTACGCCGCCGTGATCGAGATCGACCTGGCCGACATCACCGAGCCGATCGTCTGCTGCCCGAACGATCCGGACGACGCCAAGTTCCTGTCCGAAGTGGCCGGCACCAAGATCGACGAAGCCTTCATTGGTTCGTGCATGACCAACATCGGCCACTTCCGCGCGGCCGCCACCGTGCTGGGCGGCGCCCGTGACATCCCGGTCAAGCTGTGGGTGGCACCGCCGACCAAGATGGATGCGTCCGAGCTGATGAAGGAAGGCCACTACGCCGCCTTCGGCAGCGCCGGTGCCCGTACCGAGATGCCCGGCTGCTCGCTGTGCATGGGCAACCAGGCCCAGGTGCGCGAAGGTGCGACGGTGATCTCCACCTCGACTCGCAACTTCCCGAACCGCCTGGGCAAGAACACCAATGTGTTCCTGGGCTCGGCCGAGCTGGCCGCCGTCGCGTCCAAGCTGGGCAAGCTGCCGACCAAGGAAGAGTATCTGGCCGCCACCGGTGTGATCACCGCCAAGGCCGACCAGATCTACAAGTACATGAACTTCGACCAGATCGAAGAGTATGCCGAGGTTGCCAAGACGGTCGCCTGACAGGCTGGCTGACTGAGTGACAAAGGCCCGGGGAGCGATCCCCGGGCCTTTGTTTTTGGGGTCTTTCTGAACGACATCGCACGGTCGCCGCAGAATCCACACACAAACCACATCATCCGCACAAACAGCGGAGCGAGCATCTCAGGCAGTTCAACACAGGAGAACCTGTCATGCTGAGATTGCTGGGATGTCTCATCCTTCTGGTGGGTTTGCTGGGGCGCCCGGGTGCCGCCCAGGCGCAGCCTGCCCACATCAACAACTGGCTCAACGACGCCCAGAGTGGCGCTCTGCTGCTGCGCGCCAGCGAGCGCGAGGACTGGCAGCCTGCGCTGTTGCTGGAAACCCGCTTCGACGTGCAGGTCAGCGGACCCGTGGCACGGGTCAGGCTGGAGCAGCGCTTTCGCAACACCCTCGACCGGTTTGCCGAAGGGGTGTACGCGTTTCCCCTGGCCGAGCGTGCCGGGGTGCATGGCATGCAGATGATGATCGGCGAGCGGCGCATCGTCGGACGCATCGAGGAGAAAGCGCAGGCGCGCCGGATCTACGAACAGGCCCGCGCACAAGGGCAGGCCACCGCACTGGTGGAGCAGCGCCGTCCCAACATCTTCAACACATCGGTGGCCAACATCGAGCCGGGCAAGGACATCGTTGTCCATCTGGAGTACACCGAGCTGCTGGTGCCCGATGGCACACGCCTGTCCTTGCGCCTGCCCCTCACCATGACCCCGCGGTACCGCCCGCCGGTGCAGGAGCCCAGGGAAGGGCAGGCCATGGTCACTCAGGTCGAAACGGACAGCCTGGAGGGACCGATCCTGCCGGCTGGCATGCAGCCTGCCCGGTCGCACCGCACCCGCGTGAATCTGGATCTGGACGCCGGGCAGCCGGTGGCCAGCCTGTCCAGCCCCAGCCATGAGATCCGGATGCGTTCGGACGGCAACCGCCACCGGGTCACGCTGGAGACGGAAGCGGTGCCGATGGATCGGGACTTCGTGCTCGACTGGCGGTTGCCCGCCGGGCCGTCCAGCCGTGTCAATGTGTTTGCCGAACGCGTCGATGGTGACCTGCACGCGCTGCTGATGCTGATGCCCGGTGACCTGCCGGCGCACACCGAACGCATGCCGCGTGAAGTGATCATGGTGATCGACACCTCGGGGTCCATGGGGGGTGAACGCATCCGGCAGGCGCGAGAAAGCCTGATCTACGCCCTGGGCAGATTGCAGCCCGAGGACCGGTTCAACGTGCTGGAGTTCAACCACCAGCACAGCATGCTGTTCCGCGATCTGCAACCCGCGAGTGCCAGTCACATCGCCCAGGCCCAGGCCTGGGTCAGGCGGCTGGAGGCCGACGGCGGTACCGAGATGCTGCCGGTGCTGCGCGACGCATTGGCCTTTCCCAGCTACCCGGCTTTCCTGCGCCAGGTGATCTTCATCACCGATGGCTCGGTGAGCAACGAGGCCGAGATCCTCTCCCTGATCGAGCGCCGGCGCCACCGGGCCCGGGTCTTCACTGTGGGCATCGGTGCGGCACCCAACAGCTATCTGCTGCGAAAGGCGGCCGAACTGGGCCGCGGTACCTACAACTTCATCGCCCATGCCCACGAGGTCGAAACCCAGATGGCGTCCCTGTTCGAGAAGCTGGAGCGCCCGGTGTTGACGGATTTGCGCCTGGAGCTGCCCGCCGGCATCGAAGCCGAGTACTGGCCCCGTGAGCTGCCCGACCTGTATGCAGGTCAGCCCCTGTTGCTTGCCATGAAGCTCAATCGCATGCCGGCACATCTGACGCTGCATGGCCGTCAACCGCAGCCTTGGCAGCAGCAGGAGGTGTTGCCGGCCGAACAGCACCATGCGGGCGCAGCCGTGCTGTGGGCGCGCCAGAAGATCGAGGTGCTGATGGACCAGCTGACCCAGGGGCAGGACGCCGGGCAGGTGCGCCAGCAGGTGCTGGACGTGGCCTTGAAGCACCGCCTGATGAGCGCGTACACCAGCTTTGTGGCAGTGGATGAGCGGCCGGTGCGTGATGCCGAGCAGCCGCTAAACAGCGAGGCGGTGGGCAACCTCAACCCGGTCGATCACCAGTACCCGAAGACCTCGCTGGGCCTGCTACAGAAATGGCTGATGGCGGTGGTGCTGACCTTGATGGGCGTGCTGCTGATGCGCAGGAAGATGGCATGAACCGCCGCCTGCGTCCGATGCTGGGAGCTTGTCTGTTGCTGGCTGGGTTGGCGCTGGCCGGGCAGGCCCTGTGGCTGCAGGGCAAGGCCTTGGTGGCCCAGCAGTTGATCGAACATGCCTGGGAACAGACCCTGCGCACTGGCCAGCCGGTCAAGCCCTGGCGCTGGGCCGATACATGGCCCGTGGCCCGGTTGACCGAACCCGGTGGCCGACAGCATTACGTGCTGGCCAGCGTCAGCGGGCAGGCCTTGGCCTTCGGCCCCGGGCACCACCCGGCCAGTGCCCGGCCTGGCGAAGCGGCCACCATGCTGCTGGCGGGTCACCAGGACAGCCATTTCGCCTTCTTGCAGCACCTTCAACCGGGCCAGCGGCTGACGGTGCAGGACAGCCGGGGGGTGGAACATGTGTACCGGGTCGACACCCGGCAGGTGGTCGACAGTACCCGGCAGACCATGCGGTTTCAGCAGGGCCTGGCGGAGTTGAGGCTGGTCACCTGCTATCCGTTTGCATCGTTGCAAAGCGGCGGACCGTTGCGCTACGTGGTCAGTGCCCGGCTGGAGCTTACCACATGATTGCGCCGCCGGCCGCAAAGCCGCCACAATGGCCACTGGCCGACACACAAGCAGAACCCATGGGTGAGCGAATACTGATCATCGAGGACGAGGGAGCCATCGCCGATGCCCTGATCTATGCCTTGCGCAGCGAGGGGTTCGAGGTGCACTGGTGCCAGCTGGGCAGGGAAGGGCTCGAATGGTTGCAGCATCAGGCGGTGGACCTGCTGGTGCTGGATGTCGGGTTGCCCGATACCAGCGGGTTCGAACTGTGCCGCCAGATCCGGCAGTTTTCCAGCGTGCCGGTGGTGTTTCTGACCGCGCGCAAGGAAGAGGTGGACCGCATCGTCGGCCTGGAGATCGGTGCCGATGATTACGTGGTCAAGCCCTTCAGTCCGCGGGAGATGTCGGCGCGGGTGAGGGCCATCCTGCGCCGCGCCCGTGGCCCTGTTGCGGTCATGCCGCTGCCATTGCAGGCGTCCGACGTGTGCTTCGAGCACGACGCGCAGCGGCGGCGCATCCGTTACCGTGGCCAGTGGCTGGACCTGACGCGCTACGAATACCTGATTCTGAGCACCTTGCTGCAGCGTCCCGAGCATGTGCTCAGCCGCGAGCAGCTGCTGGATTCGGCCTGGGACGATCCGTCGGCCAACTTCGATCGGGTGGTGGACACCCACATCAAGGGCATACGGGCCAAGCTCAAGCGCGTGGATCCCGCGCACGATCCCATCGTCACCCATCGCGGGCTGGGGTACAGCCTGGATGTCCAGGGTGGAGCGCCGCGTCCATGAGGCTGGGGTTCAGGGTCTTCGTGGCCTGGTTTCTGCTGACGGGCGTCGGGACACTGCTGTTCTATCACAGCATCATCAACCAGCTGCCGTCCTCCATGCGCCAGGCCAGCGAGGAAGTGCTGGTGGACAGCAGCCAGCTGCTGGCGGAGCTCAGTGCCCTTCATTGGGACGACGGTTTTGCGCCAGGCTCGGCCTTCAGCGAGGCGCTGGCCAGGTACCGGCAGCGTCCTCTGAACGCCATGATCTGGTCGCGGGAGAAGACCCGGACCGAACTGGTGGTCTACATCACCGACACCCGGGGCAAGGTGCTGTTCCACACGGACCCGGACCTGATCGGCGAAGACTTCTCCCGCTGGCGTGACGTGGCGCTGACCCTGCGCGGAGCCTATGGAGCCCGGACCACCCGCACCGATCCGATCGATGACACCAGCAGCTACATGTTTGTGGCAGCACCGGTCATGGGCGCCGAGGGGCTGCGAGGGGTGCTGAGCGTGGGCCAGCCCACCGCCAGCCTGCAGCCCTTCATCACCCTGGCCAACGCGCACTTCTGGCAACGCGGCGGGCTGATCCTGCTGGCGGCCCTTCTGCT
>JAJPEW010000288.1 GCA_021166755.1 Hydrogenophaga sp.
GTGCTCAAGTGGGCCGGTGCCGCCTACCTGATGTGGATGGGCGTCAAGTTGCTGCTGGCCAAGGGTGGTGGTTCTTCCATCGTGCCGGCGGGCGTGAGCGCGGAGGTGGTGGCGGTGAACCTGTGGCGCGTGTTCCGCCAAGGTTTTCTGACCAATGTGCTCAACCCCAAGGTCGCACTGTTCTTCCTGGCTTTTGTGCCGCAGTTCATCGCCCCGGGCACCGAGGACAAGGTGACGGCCTTCCTGCTGCTGGGCCTGCTGTTCAACCTGAATTCCCTGCCGATCAACTTCGGCTACGCCTGGCTGGCCGGCTGGGCCTCGCGCCGCGTGGGCGCCGTCCAGCGCGCCATGCACTGGATGGACCGCGCGGCAGGCGTCATGTTCGTCGGTTTCGGCCTGCGTCTGGCCATGTCCGAGAATCCCACCCGATAAGCCCTGGAGACCGCTCATGCCCCATACCCACAAGATCACCCCGCAGGAAGCCCTGCAGCGCACCATCGAGCACCGCGAGATCTTCCACGACGAGATGCTGCACCTGATGCGGCTGATCATGAGCGGCGAGATGTCTCCCGTCATGATGGCCGCGCTGATCACCGGCCTGCGCGTGAAGAAGGAAACCATCGGCGAGATCACGGCGGCCGCGCAGGTGATGCGCGAGTTCTCGACCAAAGTCCACGTGGCCGACAAGACGCATCTGGTGGACATCGTGGGCACCGGTGGCGACGGCTCGCACACCTTCAACATCTCGACCTGCTCCATGTTCGTCGCTGCCGCCGCGGGTGCCAAAGTCAGCAAGCACGGCGGGCGCAGTGTCTCGAGCAAGAGCGGCAGTGCCGACGTGCTGGAGAGCCTGGGCGTCAACATCAACCTGCCGCCGGACGCGATCGCGCGCAGCATCGCCGAGGTCGGTGTGGGCTTCATGTTCGCTCCCAACCACCACCCCGCCATGAAGAACGTGGCACCGGTGCGCCGCGAACTGGGCATCAAGACCATCTTCAACATCCTGGGCCCGCTGACCAACCCGGCCTCGGCCCCCAACATCCTCATGGGCGTTTTCCACCCCGACCTGGTCGGCATCCAGGTGCGCGCGCTGCAACGCCTGGGGGCCGAGCACGCGGTGGTTGTCTACGGCCGCGACGGCATGGACGAGGTGTCGCTGGGTGCGGCCACCATGGTGGGCGAACTCAAGGATGGCGAGATCGCCGAGTACGAAATTCACCCGGAAGACTTCGGCCTGACCATGGCCAGCAGTCGCGCGCTGCGCGTGGAGACGCCGGAGGACTCCCGGGCCATGTTGATGGGCGTGTTGGACAACCGGGACGATGTGTCCCTCAAGGCGGCCAAGGACATCGTGGCGCTCAACGCCGGCGTGGCGCTCTATGCCGCCAACGTGGCGCCTGACATGGCGCAGGGCATCGCGCTGGCCCGGCGCACCCTCGAATCGGGGGCGGCCGCCGCCAAGCTGCGCGAACTGCAGGCCTTCACACAAACCGCCACCGCATCGGTCGGTCCTTGAGGGCACCTGTGATGCCGGTCTGGTTGCAGAACGAAGGCGCGTGGATCGCCATCGGGGTATCGGTTCTGTTTGTGGTCGCCGGCGTGGTCATGCACCGCGTCATCAAGAAAGTGCTGCAGACCCCGCAGCCCGAAAAGTCAAACCAGCATGAGTGACATCCTGAACCAGATCGTGGCGGTCAAGCGCGAAGAAATTGCCGCTGCCCGCAAGAAGAAGCCCCTCGAGGCGATGCGATTCGATGCCGAAAGCCGCGTGCTCACGCGCGATTTCGAAGCCGCCCTGCGTTCTCGAATTGCCGCCGGCCAGGCGGCGGTGATCGCGGAGATCAAGAAGGCCAGCCCGAGCAAGGGCGTGATTCGCGAGGACTTCATTCCCGCCGACATCGCGCAGAGCTATGCCGAAGGCGACGGCAAGGTCAGCGCAGCCTGCCTGTCTGTGCTGACCGACCGCCAGTTCTTCCAGGGCAGCGCCGACTACCTCAAGCAGGCCCGGGCCAGTTGCGACCTGCAGGTGCTGCGCAAGGACTTCATGGTCGACCCTTACCAGGTCTATGAGGCGCGGGCGATGGGGGCCGACTGCATCCTGCTGATCGCCGCCTGCCTGGACGATGCACAGATGGCCGATCTTGAGGCCATTGCGCACGGTCTGAACATGTCCGTGTTGGTCGAGGTGCACGATCGCGACGAACTGCACCGGGCACTGAAGCTCAAGACCCCGCTGGTCGGCATCAACAACCGCAACCTCCGGACCTTCGAGGTTTCCTTGCAGACCACGCTGGATCTGTTGCCCGAGGTCCCGGCCGACCGTCTGCTGATCACCGAGTCGGGCATTCTGGCCCGCGCCGACGTGCAGACCATGCGCGCGGCCCGGGTGAATGCCTTCCTGGTCGGGGAGGCGTTCATGCGTTCGCCGGAGCCGGGGCTGGCGCTGGCCGAGTTGTTTGCCGACTGATGGTTCAGCAGACGCTGTTCGATCCCGTGGACGCCGGTGCGCCGGTGCGGGCGACCCCATGGCTGAAGAGCGCTGATCCCGCACAGTGGCCGGTGGCGCCAGGCTGGCAGGATCTGGTTGCCCATTTCTGGGCCAACCGGCATGGCCAGTCACTGCGGTCCTTCCTGTCGCAACGCGTTGCAGAGCACGCGGTGATCTATCCGCCCCAGCCGCTGCGGGCGCTGAGCCTGACGCCTCCTGATGCGGTGCGTGTGGTGATTCTGGGGCAGGACCCTTATCACGGGCCCGGTCAGGCAGAGGGTTTGGCGTTTTCCGTGGCACCGGGTGTGCCGGTGCCGCCCAGCCTGCGCAACATCTTCAAGGAGCTGTCCCGGGACCTGGGAGTACCCGTGCCCGACAACGGATCCCTGGTGCGCTGGGCGGCCCAAGGCGTCCTGCTGCTCAATGCGGTCCTGACGGTGGAAGACGGGGCGGCCGCCAGCCATGCGGGCCGAGGTTGGGAAGTGCTCACTGACGCTGTAATCAAGGCCTGCAGTGAGCAGGGATCGGATAAGGTGTTTCTGCTTTGGGGGGCTCATGCCCAGAAAAAGGCGGCGCTGATTTCCCCGCGTCACCAGGTGCTCATGGCCAATCACCCGTCCCCCCTGTCGGCCTCCCGGCCGCCGGTTCCTTTCATCGGTTGTGGTCACTTCCGGCGGGCCAACGAATGGCTTCTGGCCCATGGCCGAGAACCCGTGATGTGGTGAGTTCACGAGAAACTTCACAATCGTCAAAAAATCGTGGCATAATGCGTGGCTTCGCTACGGAGGGGTGCCCGAGTGGCTAAAGGGGGCAGACTGTAAATCTGTTGGCTTACGCCTACGCTGGTTCGAATCCAGCCTCCTCCACCAGCGATCTGTGTTCAGTGAGAGCGATTGAAAAGCAAGCGCTCCGGTTATTGACGGTGACCCGTTGGGGTGCCGGCGAGAGCGGGCGGGAGTAGTTCAATGGTAGAACCCCAGCCTTCCAAGCTGATGACGCGGGTTCGATTCCCGTCTCCCGCTCCATGAATGCAGTTGGTCGGTTTGCAGCGAAGAGTTGAGTTTCCGGGTGACTGGCCTGCGCCAGTTTCCTTGGCCCATGTGGCTCAGTGGTAGAGCACTCCCTTGGTAAGGGAGAGGTCGCGGGTCCGATTCCCGCCATGGGCACCACATTTCTCCGGCATTGTTCTGGTGTTTCGGCAATTAACGTTTTGGAGCTGAAGAATGGCAAAGGAAAAATTTGAGCGGACCAAGCCGCACGTGAACGTGGGCACCATCGGTCACGTGGACCACGGCAAGACGACGCTGACGGCTGCCATCACGACCGTTCTGTCCAAGAAGTTCGGTGGCCAGGCCAAGGCCTATGACCAGATCGACGCGGCTCCGGAAGAGAAGGC
>JAJPEW010000313.1 GCA_021166755.1 Hydrogenophaga sp.
GGCCATCGGCCAGTCGGTCGATGCCGGAAATGCCGCCAAACTCGACACCATCGTGCATGGTGCCCGATGGCACGGCATGGGCCCCGATCAGGCGCAAGGTCACCTCGGCCGCCGCCGCGCTGGCGCACAGGGTGCCCGCAGCCACCATTGTCTGCACCAGGGTGAAGAGCTTCAACCAACCACGCATGTCATGCCTCCAGCACCCGCTTGCCGGGCTGGCGCAAAAACTGTTGCACCGCCGGCATCAACAGATCCGGCGCATCCACATGCACCTCATGGCCGG
Source organism: Hydrogenophaga sp. (assembly GCA_021166755.1). Classification (GTDB taxonomy): domain Bacteria; phylum Pseudomonadota; class Gammaproteobacteria; order Burkholderiales; family Burkholderiaceae_C; genus Hydrogenophaga; species Hydrogenophaga bisanensis. The sequence goes on from JAJPEW010000313.1 coordinate 284, forward strand.
CAAAAGGCACATTGATTGAACAGGTGCGCCCCCGCAATCTGCGTCTGCAGGGTCACCGCCTCTTCCAGCGAGAGCAGCGGATCGGCATCACCGCGCACGATCAGCGTCGGTGCGGCGATCTCCGCCACGGCGAGGCCAGGGTATCCATCCAGCCCGGCGTCGGTCCACAGCCCTACCACCGCCGGGACCAGGGCGTCAAAGTCAGGTGCCGGGTTGAGCGCCTCGTAGGCCGCCCGTGAACCGGGGAACATCTCTTCCCACAACTGCGGCGTCAGGCCCGCCAGCATGCCGGCCACCGGGCTGTCCGGCACCAGCGTCCACTGGGCCCCCACCGTGATCAGGGCCTGCACCCGCTCGGGCGCCTGCGCGGCGATCCGGTAGCCCACGATGCCGCCATCACTGAAACCCAGGGTGGCGCAGCAGGCAATGCCCAGTTGGTCCAGCACCGCCAGCACATCGTCCTGATAGCGGCGGTAGGTCAGCGGTGCGGTGCCCAGCGTCGAGGCGCCATGGCCGCGCAGGTCCATGCCGATCAGCCGCAGGTTCGACGGCAGGCGCTCCAGGATGGGATTGAAGTCGACCAGGCTCCCGAGCCCCCCGTGCAGCAGCAGCAAAGGCTGGCCGTGGGGATCGCCCGCCTGCTCCACGTACAGCCGTGCGTCGCCGACCGCGACCCAATCGCCGCTCTGGTGATTGAAACCGCTCATGCTCGTTGTTCCTCCCTGCATGTTTGCATCATGCATCACGGCATGACAAAGCCGTTTCAACGCCCTGACACCGCCCGGGCCAGATTCAAGCGGGCCTGCGCTTCATGACTCTGCCTGAAGCGCTCGGTGCTGTAGATGTGCCGACGGTCCAGAAAGGACCGGAGCACCTCGCGGCGCTTGCGGCGGTACAGGAAACCGGGCACCCAGCGGTACTCCTGGCGAACCTGCCGGTCGTATTCGTCAAACCGCACGGGCGCTGACCCGAGGATGGCCAGGTCGATGTCCACCAGCAACTGTGCGTCCGCCTCGGTCGGGTTGGCCTGGTGGCAGGTGGCCATGATTAGCGCTTGCACCCGATCACGACAGGGCTGGGTGGCACCGGCCTGCGCCAGCACCTCGTCGGCCCAGCGCGCGCTCAACGCCTCGTTGTCCTTGCCCTTGGGGTCATAGACCGCGTCATGAAACCAGAGCGCCAGAGCCACCTCGCCCGGATGCGCGGCCAGATGCCGAACAGCCAGGAAATGCGTCAGGCATTCGCCCAAATGCTGCAGCGAGTGGTAGTGCCGCTGCGGCTCCGCATAGGCCGTCAGCAGGCGCTGGTACACACTGGCGTCAGCCGGCATCAGCAAGCCCAGATCGCGCCAGGCGGTCTCCCAGGAGGTCGGGAGCACGCTCATCTCTTCCATCGGTCCATCCATTGATAATCAGGACAGTGGTTGAAAAGGCGAGAGTGGAATCAACCGGGAGTCGGCCAATGCCGCCGTGCGGTGATGCACACAGGCCTGGTACTGCGGCATCGCCATCATGGCGCGGAACGCGGCGGGTGACGGGTACTGCACCAGAAAGGCCTGATGCCACCCTTCACCCTGCGGCGCAATCAGCGCCTCGTGCGCCTTGCCGCCAAAGATCACCCGGCCACCCACCGCGGCAATCGTCTGCAGCGAGGTCTGCGAATAGCGCTTGTAGGCCTCGCGACCACTGCAGGGCTCGGCCTGGTCGGTGTCGGCATACGCCGCACGGTCGTGGAAGCGCAGCAGGTTGAGCATGACCACCGGCTGGTCGGGCGGCAGGGTGTCCAGCACCTGAAGCTGGCGATCTGAAAGCACATGGGTCGACGATGACATGGTGGCTGGCACTCCTTTCGGTGAAACCCGAAACCGGAACCCTCCGGTCGGGCATCGGCCGAATCTACGCGGCTGTGTGAGCGCACGATGTCTGCCAAGGGACAGGCGATGGCCGAGATCCTTCAGGCCTGCGGCATGCTGTGCCACCAGATGCGCGCCTCTGTACACAGGCCCTGCGCGAACTGCGCTTGCAGCACCCCATCGAGCACCATGCGCGGCAAAGGATCGCCCGGCTGCCGGGGCGGCAGGCCCGTACCGGTGGAGCGCGCCCAGATCTGGAACAGCTCCTCCGAGGCCACCTGATAGGTCACGTGCCAGTGCGCGATGCCCGTGTCTCCGTGATCGGCCAGCACCTCGTAGGTGACCCGCACGTCTTCCTGCAACTGTACCCGTCGCCAGTACTCGGCCAGCTGCGCCCGGCCCGTCTGCACCTGAAAGGGCGTGTTGTGGTACCGGCCGTCTTCACGAAACAGGGCCGCGAACATCGCCGGGTCACGCGCTTGCCAGGCGGCCTGGTAGCCGGCCATGAAGGTATCGATGTTAATTCCGTGCTCCTTAGAAAAGCGACTGCAGTTGCGCTGCCCGCTGGGCTGCTCAGTCGGTCAGGCGTTTGCCGTTGGAGAGGGAGTCCAAATGCGACATGCTAGTCATCGTTAGTTCTCAGAGCGAGTCCATACGTACGGCGCGCGGCAGCGATCTGCGACTCTTCGGTCGTCTCTGCGGGATACAGCCAGTAGCTCGGTGCGACGATCGGCTCTACGGAGTTGGCACGGATCACGATCACGCTGTGAATCTTGAACCTAGGCTCCGCCTTCGACAGAAGCGGGGCAGCCCAACGTTGGAACGACAATTGCCCTCGGTCAACATTCTCGGCCTCACCAAGAATCTTGAAGCCCTTTTGGACAAAGACGTCGATGAAGCTCAAGCAGACCTGTCGCGACTGCCTGACGTTCCTGACCGTCGTCGGCGAAGCGATGTTCGCAACAACCAAGTGAGCCGAGTCGAAAGGCGCCCAGATCTCCTTGGGCGAGACATTCGGCTGTCCGTCCGGGCTCACGGTCGCAAGCCAGCACAGCACGCTTCGGCTTGCTGCTTCAAGAACCTCGGCAGACAGGATGTTCATAGCGGACTATCCGGTTTACGGCGCCTAGCGCCTGAATTCAGCGGCGCCGTCAGGCGTCCGCTGGAATGATTGGTTGGGCATCATTGTGGGACGTAGGTAGCGAGGAAACCGTTAAAGAGACGATTGAGTTCAATGCCACAAGCCGTGAATGCGTCCGCAGCATCCTCTAGGTAACCGATTTCGAGCACGGCACCAGAGCTTAGGCGTGCATCTCCATTGGGGCCTGTGCATGGCTTGCCGTGCAAGATTGCATTCCTGATTTCGACCAAGCGGGCGAACTCCGCAGCAGCAGACCGGAGCTCTTCTCGCTCCGGTGACTTCGGCATATTTCGGGTGAGATCGAGAAAGAACTTCGCAATTCGTCCGGCAGTCCTCTCGTCTCCGACTAGTTTGTTCAGAGAGCCTGGTCGGATCTTCTCACTGCACCAAACAACTTGCCATTCGCACGTCGCAAATGTGTAGGCAGCCAGACCGATCGCGCTGAGATAGTCGGACTTAACGGGAGACCTGAGACGGTCGTTCTTCATGCGGTCGAGGCCTGTGACGCCCAACTAGATATCTACGGCACCAGTGTGCCGGATAACATGATCGCTAACGAAGGTCACGGTCAACACCTTCTCCCCAAAACGTTGATGTGACAAGGACTTGAAGAGACCGTCACACCTTCGGCCAGCAACAAAATCCGTGAAAAGCCGCAACCGGACAGCACCATCGCCCGGCCACGAAGCAATCAATGCAATGTGCCACAGGCACGCCTGCGCCTGGGCAGTCACCCTGTCAATATCTGCATTTCGCGGGTGCGCACTACCCGCCGAGTGACTCAGGCCGCTGACGCTTCAGCTTCGTCGCGATAGAACGGCTGGCGGCCCAGGCTGCGCGGGGCGCGGGTGGCCACGGCGTCGTGGATGGCGCCGATGTGCTGGGGCGTGGTGCCGCAGCAGCCGCCCACGATGTTCACCAGGCCCTCGTCGGCAAACTCCTTGAGCAGGCGGCTGGTCACGTCGGGCGTTTCGTCAAAGCCGGTGTCGCTCATGGGGTTGGGCAGGCCGGCGTTGGGGTAGCAGCTGATGAAGGTGTCGCCCGCCACCTTGGCCAGTTCCTGGATGTAGGGGCGCATCAGCGTGGCGCCCAGCGCGCAGTTCAGGCCCACGGCCAGCGGCTGGATGTGGCGCACGCTGGCCCAGAAGGCGGTCACGGTCTGGCCGCTGAGGATGCGGCCGGACGCGTCGGTCACGGTGCCGCTGATGATCACCGGCAGGCGCTCGCCGCTTTCCTCGAAGAACTCGTCAATGGCGAACAGCGCCGCCTTGGCGTTGAGGGTGTCGAAGATGGTTTCCACCAGCAGCAGGTCGGCACCGCCTTCGACGAGCCCCCGGATCTGCTCCAGGTAGGCCGCGCGCAACTGCTCGAAGGTCACGTTGCGGGCGCCGGCGTCGTTCACGTCGGGGCTGATGCTGGCGGTCTTGGGCGTGGGGCCCAGGGCGCCGGCCACGAAGCGGGGCTTGTCGGGCGTGCTGTACTTGTCGCAGGCCTGGCGGGCGATGCGGGCCGAGGCCACGTTCATCTCGTAGGCCAGGTCGGCCATGTCGTAGTCTTCCTGCGCAATGGTCGTCGCGCCGAAGGTGTTGGTCTCGATGATGTCGGCCCCAGCGGCCAGGTAGCCTTCGTGGATGTCGCGAATCACGTCCGGGCGCGTCAGGCTCAGCAGTTCGTTGTTGCCCTTGACGTCCTTGTGGAAGTCCTTGAAGCGCTCGCCGCGGTACTGCGCCTCGTCCAGCTTGAAGCGCTGGATCATGGTGCCCATGGCACCGTCCAGGATGGCGATGCGGTGCTGGAGGATCTCGGGCAGCGACTGGGCGCGGGTGTAGGCGGGCGTGTTCATCCCGTGATTGTAGGAAAGCGCCCTGCCCCAGGGTGGCAGCCCCCGCGCAAGCCCCGGCCCCGATCACCGACAATAGGGGCCATGAAGCACCTGTCTCCCCAAGAAGCCTGGGCCTGGCTGCAGGCCGAGACCGAACGACGCACCGCCGCCGGGCAGGAACCGCCCCTGTTCGTGGACGTGCGCATGGAGATCGAGTCGCTGTATGTGGGCCGCCCGCCCGGGGTCGAGAACATTCCCTGGTACGAATACCCTGACCTCACACCCGACCCGGCGCGCTTTGCCGCGGCCGTGGAAAAGGAAGCCGGTGGCAAGGACCGGCCGGTGCTGCTGATCTGCCGCAGCGGCAAGCGCACGCTGGACGCAGGTCAGGCGCTGGAGCAGGCAGGGTTCGCCGAGGTGGCCCATGTGCTGCACGGCTTCGAGGGTGACCTGAACGACCAGTTCAAGCGCAGCA
>JAJPEW010000100.1 GCA_021166755.1 Hydrogenophaga sp.
GACTTGGACGACGTCATCCGTGCCCTGCAAGTGGCACGGGGTGCCGAACTGCTGGCAGAGCTGGAGCAAAGGCACGCGACATGAATGAAAACCTGTCTGTGGGCCAGTTGCTGGTCGAAGCTCAGGCCCGCGGTATGCCCAGGCTGGACGCGCAGATCCTGTTGCTGACTGCCCTGGAGCGTGATCCACACGACAGGGCCTGGCTGTGGGCCCACAACCAGGATGCCGTTCCTCCCCAAACGGCGATCCGGTGGCGTGATCTCTGCGAGCGTTGGCAGGCAGGCGAACCGGTGGCCTATCTGGTGGGTCACAAGGAGTTTTACGGACTGGATCTGCAGGTCGATCCTCGGGTGCTGATTCCGCGCCCCGACACCGAGACCCTGGTGGACTGGACGCTGGAACTGATCAGAGCTGCAAAGGCACCCCTGCATGTCATCGATCTGGGCACCGGCAGCGGCGCGATTGCCCTGGCCCTGGCCAGCCAGAAGGTGCCTGGACTGCAGGTGACCGCGACCGACGCCAGCGCGGATGCGTTGGCTGTCGCTGAATCGAACGCACGCCGCCTGGCACTGGCGGTTCGCTTCTGCCAGGGTCATTGGCTGGGCGCGGTACCCGGTGAACGGTTCGACATCATCGTCAGCAATCCACCCTACATCGCTGAAGGTGATCAGCACCTCGACGCTCTCCGTCATGAGCCCTCATCCGCGCTGGGCAGCGGTCCAGACGGGCTGTCGGACATCCGCACCATTGTGAAACAGGCACCCGATCACCTCAGAAACGGTGGCTGGCTGCTGTTCGAACATGGGCATGACCAGTCGGCTGAGGTGCGCAGCCTGCTGAGACACGCCGGGTTTTCCCAGGTCACCAGCCACACCGACCTCGCGGGCATCGAGCGCTGCACCGGCGGCCAATGGCTTGAGCGGCGATAATCGAGTATTCCACTGGGCTTTGTCCCGGTGCTGATTCACCCCTCCAAGCCTTCAGGATTTCAGCCATGAGCGACGTTCAGAGCCAGATCGACCAGTTGGTCAAATCCCACGACATTGTGCTCTTCATGAAGGGCAACGCCAGTTTTCCCATGTGCGGCTTTTCCGGCCGCGCCGTGCAGATCCTCAAGGCCTGCGGTGTCGATCCCAAGAGCCTCAAGACCGTGAATGTGCTGGAGGATGACGGCATCCGCCAGGGGATCAAGGACTACAGCAATTGGCCCACCATTCCGCAACTCTATGTGCGCGGCGAGTTCATCGGCGGGTCGGACATCATGATGGAGATGTACGAATCCGGTGAGCTGCAGCAGGTGATTGCCGGGCAGGCCTGATCCGCCCCCACCGCGTCCGTGAACCGCCTTCGGGCGGTTTTTTCATGGCTGTGGGGATCCGCGCAACAGGAGGGCCGGAACCCGGTTTTTCCAGTCTTGAGGCCAGGCACCTCTTGTGCTTGAATGAAGCTGTCGATGACTCCATACGGGAGATGTCTCATGTCTTCATGCAGCCTCGTTCCCTCCTCTTCGATCGGCCTGCCGATCGCCCGCATGCGCCGCGTGTTTGACGCCAGCGATGTCGAGCGCAAGCTGGCCCAACTGCAGAACAACGGCGCTGATCGCGATCAGGAGCCGCTGCGCAACACCTGGCAGCGGATGCTGGATCGTGGACCCCAGCGCTTTGCCGTCAAGCCATCGGGTATCCCCGACATGGCGCCGCTGTACGAGCAGCTGCCCAACTTCACCGATCCGCTGGACGACGTCCGGCGGCACGTGGCCCTGAGCCAGGACAGTCACGACAGCCTGCAGGTGACCCCCATGCTCCTGCTGGGGCCACCGGGCGTCGGCAAGACGCACTTTGCCCGCCAGATCGCCGATTTGCTGGGCACCGGCATGAGCCTGGTCCCCATGAGCAGCATGACCGCCGGCTGGCTGCTCTCGGGTTCCTCATCCCAATGGAAAGGCGCCAAACCGGGCAAGGTGTTTCAGACGCTGGTCGACGGGGAGTACGCCAACCCGGTCATCGTGGTGGACGAGATCGACAAGGCCAGCGCCGATGCCCAGTACGATCCGCTGGGATCGCTCTACAGCCTGCTGGAACACGACACGGCCCAGTATTTTGTCGACGAGTTTGCAGAGGTCCCGATCGATGCCAGCCAGGTGATCTGGATCACGACGGCCAACGACGAGCGCGCCATCCCTGAACCCATCCTGAACCGGATGAATGTGTTCGAGATCCAGCCACCGTCACCGGAGGCCGCGCGACGAATCGCAGGCAATCTCTACCAGGCCATTCGCCGGGAACACGATTGGGGCGCGCGATTTGAGCCCGAACCGAGGGCGGACGTGCTGGATCAGCTTGCGAATCTGGCGCCCAGAGAGATGCGCCGAGCACTGATGACCGACTTCGGCAATGCCCGGCTGGACAACCGTTTTGCGCTGGAAGCGGACGATCTGCCCAGGACCCCGTCTGGCCGCAGCCGCATCGGCTTCATGCAATGACCCCGACTCAATGAGGTTCAGGCATCGGAGTGGGCCCAGTTGCGTGCGGCGGCATAGACCGCGTTCGGATATTCACTGCGCCCGCGGCTGCCGTTGTAGCGACCCAGGGCCATGAACGTGTCCCCACGCTCCCGGTCCAGGTAGTGGCGCAGGATCACGCAACCGAAACGGATGTTGGTCTGCATGTGAAACAGGCGGCCCACGTCGCCGTCACCGATCAGGCGTGACCAGAAAGGCATGATTTGCATGTACCCCCGAGCCCCGACCCGGGAAATGGCGAACTTGCGGAACGCACTTTCCACCTGAATCAGCCCGAGCACCAGCGTGGTGTCCAACCCGGCACGCCGGGTCTCATACCAGACCGTCTGCAGGAATTCGATCCGCGTCTGAAAGTCCGGCTTGCGCCGGTGCAGGCGGTCACTCATGGCGGCCAGCCAGCGAAGGTACGCCAGACGCTTGTCGGTCTCCGTGAACTCGGGGACCGGGGGGGCACTGTTGGCTATCGCCGCACTCAGGGCCGTACGCACCGAATCGGCCAGCGGCTCTTCCAGTTGCCCACCCGCCAGAACAGGCAGCGACCAGCCCCCGAGGGTGGAACCAGCCAATGCCCCCAACAGCAATCCGCGTCGACCCGGATCGGTCACAGTTTCCACCGCACGCTCAGGCCGCCAGGCGTCCCCGGACATGTGCCACGACCTCCACCAACGGGAGCTTGGTGGGTTCCGCATCGCGACGGTGCTGGTACTCGACCATGCCCTCCTTCAGACCGCGGTCGCCGATGGTCACCCGATGAGGCACGCCAATCAGTTCCCAATCCGCAAACATGGCACCCGGACGCTCACCCCGGTCATCCAGGATCACATCCACGCCGGCGGCCAGCAGGCCCTGATAGACCTCATCGGCGGCGGCCTTGACCGCCTCGCTGCGGTCAGCCCCCACCGGACACACCACCACGGTGAAGGGAGCAATCGCATCCGGCCAGATGATGCCTCGCTCGTCGTGGTTCTGTTCGATGGCGGCCGCTGGCAGGCGCGTGATGCCAATGCCGTAGCAGCCCATCTCAAAGTGCTTGGGCTTGCCGTCGGTGTCCAGGAAGGTCGCGTTCATGGCCTTGCTGTACTTGGTGCCCAGGTAGAACACGTGGCCCACCTCAATGCCGCGTTCGATGGCCAACGTGCCCTTGCCGTCGGGTGCAGGATCGCCCTCGACCACGTTGCGGATGTCGGCCACGAAGTCCGGTTCGGGCAAGTCGCGGCCCCAGTTCACACCCGTCATGTGGAAGTCCACCTCGTTGGCACCGCAGATCCAGTCGGCCATCACGGCCACCTCGCGGTCGGCGATCACCTGCACAGGCTTCTTCATCCCCAGCGGCCCCAGGTAACCCGGTTTGCAGCCGAAATGCTCCTCGATCTCAGTGACCGTGGCGAAGCGGAAGCCGAGGTCCAGCCCAGGCACCTTGCTCACCTTGACTTCGTTCATGTCGTGATCGCCACGCAGCAACAGCAACCAGACCACGGTCTTGACAATTTCGTCGCGCTCGTTGATCTCGTCGGTGGCCAGCACCAGCGACTTGACCGTGGTGGCCAAGGGAACGCCCAGCAGCTCGGCCACATCGGCGCAGGTGCTCTTGCCCGGCGTCGGTGTCCTGGTCAGGGGTTGGGTGGCTACCGGGCGCGGGCTGGCCGGCGCCAGGGCTTCCGCCTTTTCCATGTTGGCGGCGTAGTCGCTCTGGGGGCAGTAGACGATGGCGTCTTCGCCCGTTGCGGCGATGACCTGGAACTCCTCGCTCAGGTCGCCTCCAATGGCACCGCTGTCGGCCGCCACGGCCCGGTAGCGCAGACCGAACCGGTCAAAGATCCGGCGGTAAGCAGCAGCCATGACCTGGTAGCTGGCTTTGGCACCGGCTTCGTCGCGATCGAAGGAATAGGCGTCCTTCATGATGAACTCACGGCCACGCATCAGGCCAAAGCGCGGACGGCGCTCGTCGCGGAACTTGGTCTGGATCTGGTAGAGGTTCTTGGGCAGCTGCTTGTAGCTGCGCAACTCCTGGCGCGCGACGTCCGTCACCACCTCTTCGCTGGTCGGCTGGATCACGTAGTCGCGCTCATGGCGGTCCTGGATACGCAGCAACTCCGGCCCCATCTTTTCGAAGCGTCCCGTCTCCTGCCACAGCTCGGCCGGCTGCACCACCGGCATCGTCATTTCCACCGCGCCAGCCCGGTTCATTTCCTCGCGCACGATGGCTTCCACCTTCTGGATCACGCGAAGGCCCATGGGCATGTAGTTGTAGATGCCGGCACCGAGCTTGCGGATCATGCCGGCGCGGGTCATCAACTGATGGCTCACCACCTCGGCGTCGGCAGGAGCTTCCTTGAGGGTGGTGATCAGGAACTGGGAGGCTTTCATGAACAGGCAATCCGCCAGAAGGCAGCGATAGGTTGAAACAGGGATTCGAAGGCTGATTGGCACCGCAAAACAGACAGCGCCAACACTGGTGTTTACCCGGTGACGCCCACCAGAGGCGCCCAATTTTTACGCAATCCGGCACGCGCGATGCATAATCCAGACAGTTCAAAAATTTGGGGAAGATTATGCTTGACAGAGAAGGCTTCAGGCCGAATGTCGGCATCATTCTGCTCAACCAGAGAAACCAGGTGTTCTGGGGCAAACGCATCCGTTCCCACTCCTGGCAGTTTCCGCAAGGTGGCATCGACCGGGGAGAGACACCCGAGCAGGCCATGTACCGGGAGCTCCACGAGGAGATCGGACTCAAACCCGAGCACGTGACCATCGTGGCCCGCACGCGAGACTGGTTGCGCTACGAAGTGCCCGACCGCTTCATCCGCCGCGATGCGAGGGGTCACTACAAAGGTCAGAAGCAGATCTGGTACCTGTTGCGTCTGGTGGCTCAGGACTGGCATCTCAACCTGCGTGCGACCAGCCACCCGGAGTTCGATGCCTGGCGATGGAACGACTACTGGGTGCCGCTGGATGTGGTGGTGGAGTTCAAACGCGGCGTCTACGAGATGGCCCTGACCGAACTCGCCCGCTACCTGCCTCGAAGCGACAACCGCAATCGCTTCCTGCGGGGACATAACCGCCACCGGAACGTCGACGCCATCCCGGTCAAGACCGCGGCTGGGTGCCACATCGAGCTACCGCCTGGCGCCAGCTTCGATCCGGATCCGCAGTCCTGTGGCTATCCGGACGAGAACCCGCAGACGCCGATCCGTCAGGGCTGAGTCCAGGCGGGGTCAGCCGCGGATGAGCACCAGGTTGTCTCGATGGATCATCTCGGGCTCGGCGGCATATCCCAGCAGCCGCTCGAAGTCCTGCGATGAGCGGCGGCAAATCAGCCGCGCCTCCGAACTCGCGTAGTTGGCCAGCCCCCGGGCGACTTCCTGACCACGCAGGTCCCGGATCGCGATCACGTCCCCGCGGGAGAACTCGCCGGACACCTCGGTCATGCCAATCGGCAAAAGGCTCTTGCCTTCGCCCACGATTTTGTCCACCGCGCCGTCGTCAACCACCACCGAGCCCCGCAGCTGGAGATGATCCGCCATCCACTGCTTGCGCGCCTGCTGCTTGGCCGTCTGCGCCACCAGACAGGTGCCGATGGCCTCACCGTCGCACAACCGCTGCAGCACCTGTGGTTCCCGACCCCAGGCGATGACCGTGGATGCTCCCGACCCCGCAGCCCGCTTGGCCGCCAGAATCTTGGTGATCATGCCGCCCTTGCCGATGCCCGACCCAGCACCACCCGCCATGGTCTCCAGTTGGGGGTCGCCCGCACGTGCGGCGTGCACGAACCGGGCGTCCGGCTGCTTGCGCGGATCGGCAGTGAACAGCCCTTTCTGGTCCGTCAGGATGATCAAGACATCAGCGTCCACCAGGTTCGCCACCAGCGCCCCCAGGGTGTCGTTGTCACCGAACTTGATCTCGTCGTTGACCACCGTGTCGTTTTCGTTGATCACAGGCACCACACCCAGCTGCAATAGCGTGAGCAGCGTCGATCGGGCATTGAGGTACCGCTCGCGATCCGCCAGGTCCGCATGGGTCAGCAACACCTGCGCGCTGCCCACGCCGCATTCGCGCAGCTTGGTCTCATACATCTGGACCAGACCCATCTGACCAACCGCCGCAGCGGCCTGCAACTCGTGGATTTCCTTGGGCCTCGTGCGCCAACCCAGGCGCTTCATGCCTTCGGCCACCGCACCGCTGCTGACCATGATCAGTTCACGCCCTTGCTTGACCAGAGCAGCCAGTTGCTGACTCCAGTGACCGATCGCCTGCTCGTCCAGTCCCCTCCCCTCATTGGTGACCAGACTGGACCCCACCTTCACCACAATCCGGCGCGCAGCACCAACCACCGAGGGCAGAGAACGGGCCACTTCGGCGTCCGTCACCAGGTCATCAACGAGTTCGCTCATGGGCATTCATCCAGAACAAGGTGGCAAGCGGCGCGTCAGTGTCTGCCCGCAAAGCGCGGATCGACATCGACCGGAGGCTGCTCGGTACGGTGTTCGCGTGCGATGTGCTCGTACACCTTCTGGACCAGGAATTCGCATCCCTCACGGGTCAACGCAGAGATCTCGAACACCGGCCCTTTGTAGCGCAGACGCTTGACGATGTCCTTGACCCGCGATTCACGCTCCTCGGCCGGGACCATGTCCAGCTTGTTGAGCACCAGCCAGCGTGGCTTGGCATGGAGCGCCGGGTCGTACTTCTTGAGCTCGGCCACAATGGCCTTGGCCTGCTGCACCGGATCCACGCTGTCGTCAAATGGCGCCACGTCCACAAGATGCAGCAGCAGCCGCGTGCGCTGCAAATGCCGGAGAAACTGGTGGCCAAGACCGGCGCCCTCCGAGGCGCCTTCGATCAGGCCCGGTACATCGGCGACGACGAAGCTCTTTTCGGGCCCCACCCGGACCACCCCCAGGTTCGGGTGCAATGTGGTGAACGGGTAGTCCGCAATCTTCGGGCGGGCGTTCGAAATCGCGGCAATCAGCGTCGACTTGCCTGCGTTGGGCATGCCCAGCAGGCCCACATCGGCCAACACTTTGAGCTCCAGCCTCAAGGTCCGGCGCTCACCGGGCCATCCCGGCGTCTTCTGACGCGGGGCCCGGTTGGTCGAGCTCTTGTAGTGCATGTTGCCGAAACCACCGTCGCCACCCTTGGCCAGCGTGACCTGCTCGCCCGGCTGCAACAGTTCAAACAGCACCGCGCCAGTCTCTGCGTCAGAGACAATGGTGCCCACCGGCAGGCGCAACACAATGTCATCGCCCTTGACCCCGAACATGTCGGAGCCCTTGCCATGCTCGCCCCGCTGCGCCTCGAAGCGACGGGTGTAGCGGAAGTCAACCAGCGTGTTCAGGCTCGCGTCGGCGACAGCCAGAACGTGTCCCCCGCGTCCACCGTCACCGCCATCAGGTCCGCCGAACTCCTTGTACTTCTCATGACGGAACGACGCGCAGCCGTTGCCGCCGTCGCCTCCAGCGACATCGATCGTGGCCTCGTCCACAAACTTCATGACTGTTTCCCCGGAAATCACCAACAGAAAAGGCCCGCATTGGGCGGGCCTTTCCACTAGGATGCTGCCATCCTGTCGCGATCGGCGCGAACCCTGCAGTCCGCGCCAGCATCATCACACGGGTGTGATGCTCACGACCTGACGGTTCAGCGCGCCTTTGACTGCAAAGGTCACGTGGCCGTCCACGGTGGCAAACAGGGTGTGGTCCTTGCCCACGCCGACGTTCGTGCCGGGGTGGAACTTGGTGCCGCGCTGACGCACGATGATGGAACCGGCAGACACCAGCTCACCACCGAAGGCCTTCACACCGAGCATCTTGGGCTTGGAATCGCGCCCGTTTCGCGTAGAGCCGCCGCCTTTTTTCTGTGCCATTTCAAACTACTCCTCAGGCAGAGATCGAGGCGATCTGCAGCTCGGTGAAATTCTGACGATGACCCTGGCGCTTCTGGTAGTGCTTGCGACGGCGCATCTTGAAGATGCGGACCTTGTCGTGACGACCATGAGCCACCACGGTGGCTTTGACAGTTGCGCCGGACACCAGGGGCGTACCCACCTTCAGTTCAGCGCCGTTGCCGACAGCCAGAACCTGGTCGATGACGATCTCCTGGCCCACATCCGCAGCAATCTGTTCTACTTTGATTTTTTCGCCGGCAGCCACGCGATACTGCTTGCCACCGGTTTTTATGACCGCGTACATATGAACCTCTAGAAGAAACCCGCCGCCCTATTGCGACGGAACTCGGCGAACAATATCCACCGAACCGCGAATTTTAGCATGCCCTGCAAAACACAAGCAAGCCTTCTCTTGCAAAGGAGTGCCGGTCTTCGCCGCACCTGCGCCCACCGAGGAAGATGGAGCGCCTTTTTATAATCCGGCAACCTTTGACCAACCTGCGAGCCATTTTGTCCACCGCCACGCCTTCGACCCCGCACCCCCTGGATCTGGTCCGACCGGACATGCTGGAGGTCGACCGGGTGATCAATGACCGGCTCACCTCCGACGTTCCTCTGGTCAAGGAAGTCGCACAGTACATCATTTCCGCTGGCGGCAAGCGCCTACGTCCGGCGCTGCTGCTGCTGGTCAGCGGCGCGCTGGGCAGCCCTCATCCCCATCGACACACCCTCGCTGCGGTGGTCGAGTTCATCCACACTGCCACCCTGCTGCACGACGATGTCGTCGACGAATCCACGTTGAGGCGTGGACGGGAGACCGCCAACGAGCGCTTTGGCAACGCCGCCAGCGTGCTGGTCGGCGATTTCCTTTACTCCCGAGCTTTCCAGATGATGGTGGATGTGAACAACATGCGCATCATGCAGGTGCTCTCGGACGCGACCAACGTGATCGCCGAAGGGGAAGTCCTGCAACTGATGAACATGCACGATGCCAGTCTGGATGAGGCCGCCTACTTGCGCGTCATCCGGTCCAAGACCGCCAAGCTTTTCGAGGCCAGCGCCCGCCTGGCCGCCATTCTTCACGGCTGCAGTTCCGTCACCGAGGAGGCCTGCGCGACTTACGGCCAGGCCCTGGGTACTGCTTTCCAGGTGATCGACGACGTGCTGGACTATGAGGGTGACGCCAACGAACTTGGCAAGAACCTGGGGGACGATCTGCGTGAAGGCAAGGTCACGCTGCCCATCATCTGCGCGCTGCAGCGAGCATCAGTGGCCGAAAAAACCATGATCGTTCACGCCATCGAGAATGGCGACGTTGAACATCTGGATGACATTTTGAAGATCGTGCGCGCCACCGGGGCCCTGGATGTGGCCAGGGCCAGTGCCATGGCCGAAGCCAACAGGGCCATCGAGGCCGCCCGGCAACTGCCGGACAACCCGTTCCGCAGCGCCATGGTGCAACTGGCCGCGGCATTGCAGGACCGGCGCTCCTGACCACCAGAACGCGGCGCATCCGATGCCCCCTCGACACCGATAGCCACCATGAGCGCCAAGATACTGATCGTCGACGACCAGGCTGACATCCGCAAACTGTTGCGGATCAGCCTCCAGCTGCGCGAAGACACCGAATTGTTCGAAGCCGCAGACGGTGAGTCGGGGTGGGCGCTCGCACAAGAGCTCCAGCCGGACCTGATTCTGCTGGATGTCATGATGCCCGGCATTGATGGATACGAAGTCTGTCGGCGGGTCAAGAGCCACCCGCTCCTGAAGGATCGCAGCAAGGTCATCCTGATCAGCGGGCGGATTCAGCCTGAAGACGTGCAGGCAGGCGTGCTGGCTGGCTGCGATGCCTACCTTCCCAAGACAACGGGGCCAGCGAAGCTTTTGGACAAGGTGGACAGCATCTTGGCAACATAGCCGCTGCAACGCCGCAAATGAGCACCTTTCCAGTGCTATACTTGTGGGCTGTCTCGCGCATTATCTCGACATCGTGAGCAGCGGAAGACCAGCAGGTCGTCCACACAGATCCCAGCGGGATCCTTCGGGGTGTAGCTTAGCCTGGTAGAGCGCTACGTTCGGGACGTAGAGGCCGGAGGTTCGAATCCTCTCACCCCGACCAGATTTCTGAATTACATTTGGTCACAAGGTGTCTTTTCAACGACACCTTCGTCGACTCGTCTGCACAACGGATGCAAGCCCGAAGTCGGGAAATCAACACAATCTGCGTCAAAATCAACTGGCAAGTTGTTGATTTACGATAGATTACGGGGTTATGGCATTGATGGACAGCGCACCACAGGAAATCACGTCCATGGCACTTCCCGGACTGGGCCGTGCCTTGGTGGGTGCTGGCAAGCTGGGGCAACGGGCGGCCGAAGACATCTACAAGAAGGCCCAGACATCGAGAACCAGCTTCATTGCCGAACTGATGGGCTCCGGCGCGGTGTCGGCCTCGGATCTGGCCCACACCATGTCCACGGCGTTCGCGGCCCCGCTACTGGATCTGGATGCCATCGACACCGCAAGATTGCCTCAGGGGCTGCTCGACGCCAAGATTTGTGTCGACTACCGCATCATCGTTCTAAGCAAGCGCAACAACCGTCTGATGGTCGCGACGGCCGACCCATCGGACCAGCAGGCGGCAGAGAAGATCAAGTTTGCGACCCAGATGGGTGTGGACTGGGTCATCGCCGAGTACGACAAGCTCGGCAAGCTCGTCGAAAGCCAGAACGCCTCGGCCAACGAGGCGATGGACAACATCATCGGCAACGACTACGAGTTCGATGATCTGGCCGCAGAGTCGGCCACCACGGAAACCGCCGACAAGGCCATGACCTCGGAGGTGGACGATGCCCCGGTGGTCAAGTTTCTGCACAAGATGTTGATCGATGCGTTCAACATGCGTGCGTCCGACCTGCATTTCGAGCCGTACGAACACAACTATCGCGTGCGTTTCCGCATCGACGGCGAGTTGCGCGAGATCGCCTCGCCACCGGTAGCGATCAAGGACAAGCTGGCCTCCCGCATCAAGGTGATTTCCCGGATGGACATCTCCGAGAAGCGGATACCCCAGGACGGGCGCATGAAGCTGAAGGTCGGCCCCGACCGGGTGATCGACTTCCGCGTCAGTTCACTGCCCACCCTGTTCGGCGAAAAGATCGTGATCCGTATCCTGGATCCGAGCAGTGCACGGCTCGGGATCGATGCCCTGGGTTACGAGCCGGAAGAGAAGGCACGGCTGCTGGATGCCATTTCGCGACCCTACGGCATGGTGCTGGTTACCGGCCCGACGGGCTCCGGCAAGACCGTGTCGCTGTACACCTGCCTGAACCTGCTGAACAAGCCGGGGATCAACATTTCGACCGCCGAGGACCCCTCGGAAATCAACCTGCCCGGCGTCAACCAGGTCAACGTCAATGAGAAGGCGGGGCTGACCTTTGCCGCCGCCCTCAAGGCATTCCTGCGTCAGGACCCGGACGTCATCATGGTCGGTGAGATCCGCGATCTGGAGACGGCCGACATTTCGATCAAGGCAGCCCAGACGGGGCACCTGGTGCTGTCGACACTGCACACCAACGATGCACCCACCACGCTGACACGGATGATGAACATGGGCATTCCCACGTTCAACATCGCATCGAGCGTGATTCTCATCACCGCCCAACGCCTGGCCCGAAGGTTGTGTCCAACCTGCAGGGAGCCACTGGATGCCCCCCGCAAGGCACTGCTGGAAGCAGGATTCAAGGCCGAGGAGCTTGATGGCACCTGGACACCCTACCGCCCGGTCGGCTGCTCCGCGTGCAACAACGGCTACAAGGGACGGGTCGGCATCTATCAGGTCATGCCCATCTCGGAAGAAATCCAGCGCATCATTCTGAGGGGTGGCAGTGCGCTGGATATTGCGCAGCAGGCTGGCAAGGAGGGCGTTCGTACTCTCCGGGAGTCCGGTCTTCTCAAGGTTCGTCAAGGACTGACTTCGCTGGAAGAGGTCCTGAGCGTGACCAACGACTGACATTACAAGCAACATCTGACAGGGGTTTCGAATGGCAACGGCAGCATCGAAGAGCGTCAAGGACTTCGTCTTTGAGTGGGAAGGCAAGGACCGCAACGGACGAACCGTGCGAGGAGAAACCCGGGCGATCGGAGAAAACCAGGTGCTGGCGGCCCTCAGGCGGCAAGGTGTTGTGCCGAGCAAGGTCAAGAAGCGCCGCATGCGTTCGGGCAAGCGGATCAAGCCGAAGGACATCGCCATCTTCACCCGCCAGTTGGCCACCATGATGAAGGCCGGTGTGCCTCTGTTGCAGGCCTTTGACATCGTCGGTCGTGGCAACCCCAACCCAAGTGTCACCAAACTGCTCAATGACATCCGGACCGATGTCGAGACCGGCACATCGCTCAGTTCCGCGTTCCGCAAGCACCCCCTGTACTTCGACAGCCTGTACTGCAACCTGGTCGAAGCCGGCGAAGCCGCGGGTATTCTGGAAGAGTTGTTGGACCGGCTGGCCACCTACATGGAGAAGACCGAAGCGATCAAGTCCAAGATCAAATCGGCGCTCATGTACCCGATCTCGGTGATCGTCGTTGCCTTCGTGGTGGTGGCGGTGATCATGATCTTCGTGATTCCGGCGTTCAAGGAGGTGTTCTCCAACTTCGGGGCTGACCTTCCCGCGCCCACGCTGTTCGTGATTGCGATGAGCGAGTTCTTTGTGGAGTACTGGTGGCTGATCTTCGGCGGCCTGGGCGGCGGCGGCTACTTCTTCATGCAGGCCTGGAAACGCAACGAGAAGGTGCAGATGTTCATGGACCGGGTGCTGCTCAAGATGCCCATCTTCGGTGCCTTGGTGGAGAAGTCGGTGGTTGCCCGGTGGACCCGAACACTCTCGACCATGTTTGCCGCCGGGGTTCCACTCGTCGAGGCTCTGGACTCGGTGGGCGGCGCTTCGGGCAATTCGGTGTATGCGATGGCCACCGACAAGATCCAACAGGAGGTCTCGACGGGTACCAGCCTGACCAATGCCATGACCAACGCCAACATCTTCCCTTCCATGGTCCTGCAGATGTGCGCGATCGGTGAAGAGTCGGGTTCGATCGACCATATGCTGGGCAAAGCGGCCGACTTCTACGAGCAGGAAGTCGATGACATGGTCGCAGGCCTGTCCAGTTTGATGGAGCCGATCATCATCGTCATTCTGGGCTCCATCATCGGTGGCATTGTCGTGTCGATGTACCTGCCCATCTTCAAGCTCGGTCAGGTCGTCTGATGTCGGTGGCGTGGGCGGAAGCCGCGATTCTGGCTGTACTCGGTGCACTCGTCGGTAGTTTTCTGAATGTGGTGATCCACCGCCTTCCGCGGATGCTGGAGCGCCGCTGGAGCGAAGAGTGTGCCGCTTTGCATGCCGACATGGCACCAGGCGCCACCAGCCCGCCTGCAGAAGCGGGTACCTACAACCTGATGGTGCCAAGGTCGGCGTGCCCACATTGCGGTCACCAGATTCGCTGGTACGAAAACATCCCCCTCATCAGCTACGCCTTTCTCCGTGGTCAGTGCTCGTCGTGTGCGGTCTCCATCAGCCTGCGATATCCGATGGTCGAACTGTGCACTGCCCTGCTCTTTGCCTGGTGCGGCTGGCGTTGGGGTCTGAGTTGGGAGGCGCTGGCCTGGGCCGGATTTTCCGCTGCACTGGTCGCATTGACCGGTATCGACTGGGACACGACGCTGCTTCCCGATGACATCACGCTGCCGCTGCTCTGGGCCGGGTTGGTGCTCTCTGCCATGGGGATCCTGTCGGTTCCGTTGAAAGATTCGCTGTGGGGCGCGGTAGGGGGATACCTTTCGCTCTGGCTGGTCTACTGGGCCTTCAAGCTGGCCACGGGCAAAGAGGGCATGGGCTATGGTGACTTCAAGCTCTTCGCGGCGTTGGGTGCCTGGTTCGGCTGGAGCGCTCTCATTCCACTGATTCTGATGGCATCTGTGATCGGCGCGATTACAGGTATCGGCATCAAGCTGTTCAGCCAGTTGCGGGAAGGAGGCTATGTGCCCTTCGGTCCATTCCTCGCGTTGGCGGGGTTGACGGCCATGATCTCCGGCGCAGACAGCATTCTGGCGGCCATCGGCCTTTGAACCCAACGGCGCACATGAGCATCCGTGTGGGCCTGACCGGCGGCATTGGCTCTGGCAAGAGCACCGTGGCAAGACATCTTGAGGCCCGGGGCGCTTGGGTAGTTGATGCCGACGCCATTGCCAAGGCAGCCACCGCACCACTGGGAGCGGCCATCCCCAGCATCCTGGAGGCCTTTGGTTCCGAATATGTGGCGGCCGATGGTTCCATGGACCGTCAGCGCATGCGCGCGCGGGTGTTCCAGGACTCTTCGGCAAAGCTCAAGCTAGAGAGCATCATCCATCCCATCGTCAGCCAACAGACCATGGCCATGGCTGCCCAGGCAGGTCTGCGCCCGGTGGTGTTTGATGTTCCGTTGCTGGTCGAATCCGGGCACTGGCTGCACAAGGTGGACTGGGTCTGGGTGGTGGACTGTCAACCGGAAACCCAGGTGCGGCGCGTCCAGGAGCGCAGCGGCTGGAGCCGCGACAGCATCGAGGCGGTGATTGGTCAGCAGGCTTCCCGTGAACAGCGCTTGGCCGCTGCTGATGCCGTGGTTTTCAACGAGGGCGTCAATCTGCAGGAGTTGCATTCGCTCATTGACGATCTGGCCGTCCGGTTCGGGCTATGATGGCCAAAAGATGCGTCAATGCAATTCCAGCTCACTGACACGAAGCACGCTGTGATCCTGTACGAATACCCTTTCAACGAACGCATTCGAACCTACCTGCGTCTGGAGCAACTCTTCAGACGGTTGGCAGAGTTGATGAACCGCCCTCATGCGCTGGATCATCATTTCGCGATCCAGACCATTTTCGAGATCATGGACGTGGCCTCCCGCGCCGACATGAAATCCGACGTACTGAAAGATCTGGAGAAGCACAAGCAGCAGCTCAATGCTTATCGCGGCAATCCGGCCATTTCCGAACAGGCGCTCGACGCCGCCATCGCCCAACTGGATGACTGCTTCACGAATCTGAACGCACTCAGCGGCAAGACGGGGCAGAGCCTGACCGAAAATGACTGGCTGATGAGTATCCGCAGCAGGATCGGCATCCCCGGTGGGACCTGTGAGTTCGATCTGCCAGCCTACTTTGACTGGCAACACCACCCCTCGCAGGAACGACAGGCGGATTTGCAGTCCTGGGCAGCCGCGCTAGCCCCTTTGGCAGAGGCCATTGTGCTGTTGCTCAAGATGTTGCGCGAATCCGGATCACCCCAGAAGGTTGTCGCCCCGGGAGGACAGTTCCAGCAGACGCTCCCACAGGGTCGGACATTCCAACTGTTACGACTGCGGATGGACTTGTCCCACGGCTGGATCCCGGAGATCAGCGGCAACCGCCTGATCGTGTCTGTGCGATTGTTGTCGCTCGGTGCAGATCAGCGCTTGCACCCGATCCAGACCGACGGAAGTTTCGAGTTGACACTGTGCTCCTGAAGCATCGGTCGACATGAGTTCCAACGAGGATGATCGCGGCCCAGACGCCGCACCACTCAGAACCGTTCGCTGCCCTGCCTGCGGCGGACCCAGTGTGTACGGTCCTTCGAATCCCTATCGGCCCTTCTGCCGCGATCGGTGCAAGCATCTTGACCTTGGCGCATGGGCCTCTGAGAGGTTTGCAATGCCCCAGGAATCGCCGGAGGATTTGCCTTTGATGGGCAGTCCTGACGGTCAGCGGCTCGCTGACTGATCAACGAGAGGCCGCGGCCGCTTCTTCGGCCAACCAAGCCAGCACTGGCACGGTTCCAGGAAGGACCGGATGGCAACGCACCGGTAGGGATTCCCAGGAAAAGGTCTGGCCTTCATGCATGCGAAGCGAGCCTGCCCACTCATACACTTTGCAGAAATGCAGGCGCACCAAGTCGTGGGGATAGTCGACGGTCGAGGCTCGCCAGGGTTGTACCTTCCCGATGACCACGCCGATCTCTTCCTGGAGTTCGCGGCGCAGAGCCTGCTCGACGTCTTCCCCTGACTCCAGTTTGCCTCCCGGGAACTCCCAGTAGCCCTCATAAACCTTTCCGGGCGGTCTCGTGGTCAACAGGTATCGTCCGGCCGAATCGATCAGGACACCGACCGCCACATCCACCAATGTCCGCACGGTGGCGTCCTGTTGCCCTCCGCCATCCACCACCAGTACGGGGTCTGTCATGGGCAGGCTCCTCTTCAGGCCACCCTGCCATGGGAACCCGCATAGTCCCTGGCAAACTGATAGGCGACGCGACCGCTTCGTGAGCCACGCTCCAGCGCCCACACCAGTGCCTGCGGCCTGGCCGCCTCGGCGTCCGCTGCAGACACACCAAACGACGCAAGCCATTGCACGACGATGCTCAGGTACTCATCCTGGCTGAAAGGATAGAAACTCACCCACAACCCAAAGCGCTCGGACAGCGAAATCTTTTCCTCCACCACCTCGCCTGGATGGACTTCGCCATCGGTCGTGTGCGTGTAGGACAGGTTCTCCTTCATGTACTCGGGCAGGAGATGACGGCGGTTGCTGGTGGCATAGACCAGCACATTCTGTCCGGCCGCCGACACCGATCCGTCCAGAATCGACTTCAGCGCCTTGTAGCCGGCTTCCCCGTCCTCGAAGCTGAGATCGTCGCAGAACACCACGAACCGCTCGGGCCGACCCGACACCACATCCACAATGTCCGGCAGCTCCACCAGATCCGCCTTGTCCACCTCGATCAGACGCAGTCCCTGCGGCGCGAACTCATTGAGGCAGGCCTTGACCAGCGATGATTTACCGGTACCGCGGGCGCCGGTCAGCAACACATTGTTGGCAGGGAGTCCATGGACAAACTGGCGTGTGTTGCGCTCGATCCGCTCTTTCTGCCCGTCGATCTCCTGCAAATCCGCCAGGCGCATCTGCGCCACATGCCGAACCGGCTCCAGCACGCCATGTCCGCTGCTGCGCTTGCGATAGCGAAAGGCAATCGATGCACTCCAGTCCGGTGCACCCAGCGGCTGTGGCAGCACCGATTCGATGCGAGCCATCAGCTGCTCCGCACGATCGAGCAGATGCTCAAACTTTTCGTTCATGGCAATCGGTCAGGAGCGGTAGTCGGCGTTGATGGTGACGTAGTCGTGACTGAAGTCGCAAGTCCAGACCGTCTCAGCGGCCGTGCCGCGCCCCAGCCCGACGCGCACCAGAATCTCGGCATCCTTCATCACGCGCTGACCGTCCGCCTCCCTGTAATCCGGATGGCGCCCGCCAGAACGGACCACATGCACGTCCCCCAGATGCAAGTCGATCTTGCCCACATCGAGATCATCGATACCGGCGTAGCCCACAGCGGCCAGAATCCGGCCCAGATTGGGATCGCTGGCAAAGAACGCCGTTTTCACCAAGGGCGAATGCGCCACCGCGTAGGCGGCCTTCAGGCATTCGTCCGACGTGCGTCCACCCTCAACCCTGACAGTGATGAACTTGGTCGCGCCTTCGCCGTCGCGAACAATGGCGTGCGCCAGGAACTGTGCCACCTGAGTCATCGCAGCAAGCAGCGCAGCCGCATCGGGCGAATCCAGGTTGTCCACCGGGTTGTTGCCGGCCTGGCCAGTGGCCATGACCACGAAGGAATCATTGGTGGACGTGTCGCCATCCACCGTCACCCGGTTGAACGACACATCGGCCAGGCGCAGCGCCAGTGCATTCATCACCGAGGCCGATATTGCCGCGTCGGTGGCCATGAATCCGAGCATCGTGGCCATATTCGGACGGATCATGCCGGCGCCCTTGGCGATGCCGCTGACCGTGACGGTCTTGCCACCGACCGTGGCCTGGCAACTCATCGCCTTGGGCAGCGTATCGGTGGTCATGATGCCCTCAGCCGCCTTGAGCCACTGGGCACCGGTGGCGGCCTCCGGTGTGGCCGCATCGGCCATCGCGGCAGGCAAGCCGGCCAGCAGTCGCTCCATGGGCATCGGCTCCATGATCACCCCGGTGGAGAACGGCAGCACCTGCTCATGGGGAACACCCAGGGCGCGCGCCACGGCAGACGCCGTCTGACGGGCATCCATCAGGCCAGGTTCACCCGTGCCGGCGTTGGCGTTGCCGGTGTTGATCACCATGGCCCGAACCCCTTGCCCGGCGGCCAGGTGGTCACGGCAGACCTGCACCGGGGCGGCGGCATACCGATTGCGTGTGAACACGGCGCCGACGGTTGTGCCTTCATCGAGGAGGAACACCGTCAGGTCCTTCCGATTGGCCTTTCGGATACCGGCTTCGGCCACACCGATGCGGACCCCGGGGACGGCCAGCAATCGCAAAGGGTCAGGTCTTTCGAGCAGGACGGGCATGTGTTCCTCTTGGGTTTCTGGGTATGGTGATCAGCGCGGCCGCAATCTCAGGTCAACTGTCCGTGGCAATGCTTGTACTTCTTGCCGCTGCCGCAAGGACAAGGATCATTGCGCCCCACGCGAGGGACGGCTGCAGCGACCGTGCTGGCATCCGTGACGCTCTCGGGCTCACCCGTTTCTGTCGGCGCCGTGTAGGTGACATTGGCCAATTGCTCCGCTTTGGCCTCCAGCTCCTGCGCAGCCTCGGTCACCTGCTCGGGCGACTGAATGCGCACGTTCATCAGGATGCGGGTGACGTCGTTGCGAACAGTGTCAAGCAACTGACCGAACAGCACAAACGCTTCGCGCTTGTATTCCTGCTTGGGCTGCTTCTGGGCATAGCCACGCAAGTGGATGCCCTGGCGCAGGTAGTCCAGCGCGGCGATGTGCTCACGCCATTGGCTGTCGAGTGTCTGAAGCAGGACCACCCGCTCGAACTGCGTGAAGTTCTCCTCGCCAACCTGTGCCACCTTGGCTTCAAAAGCCTCACGTGCGGCACTCACCACTTTCTCAATGATGTCATCGACCTCGACACTGTCGGCGCTGGCGACCCAGGCCGCGACAGGCAGATCGACAGACCAGTCGTCCTTGAGGGCGCGTTCCAGACCTGGCAGATCCCACTGCTCCTCGACACTGCCGGGCGGCACGAACTGATGGACCAGATCGGCAAAACAGCCGTCACGCAGATCACCGATCTGGGCCCGCAGGGACGCAGCATCGAGGATGTCGTTGCGCTGCTGGTAGATCACCTTGCGCTGGTCATTGGCGACATCGTCGTATTCAAGCAGCTGCTTGCGGATATCGAAATTGCGCGCCTCCACCTTGCGCTGCGCACTCTCGATGCTGCGGGTCACCATTCCCGCTTCAATGGCCTCACCCTCGGGCATCTTCAGGCGATCCATGATCGCGCGCACCCGGTCGCCCGCGAAAATCCGCATCAGGGAGTCGTCCAGGCTCAGGTAGAAGCGCGATGAGCCAGGATCGCCCTGGCGACCCGAGCGGCCGCGCAACTGGTTGTCGATGCGACGGGATTCGTGGCGCTCCGTGGCGATGATGCGCAGTCCTCCCAAGGCTTTGACCTTGTCGTGATCGGCCTGCCACTGCTGCCGGACGGCCTGGATGCGCTGGGCCTTCTGCTCCTCGCTCAGGGAGGTATCGGCCTCGATGGCGGAGACCATCTTCTCCAGATTTCCCCCCAGAACAATATCGGTTCCGCGACCCGCCATGTTGGTGGCGATCGTGATCGCTCCCGGGCGCCCGGCCTGGACGATGATGTCGGCTTCCCTCGCGTGCTGCTTGGCGTTGAGCACCTCGTGAGGCAGCTTCTCGGCGGTCAGCAGTTGGGAAATGATCTCGGAGTTCTCGATCGACGATGTACCCACCAGCACCGGCTGGCCACGCTCATGACATTCGCGGATGTCGGCAATGGCCGCAACGTACTTTTCCTTGGTGGTCTTGTAGACGCGGTCGAGCTCGTCCTTGCGCTGGCTCGGTCGATTGGGCGGAATGACCACCGTCTCCAGACCGTAGATTTCCTGGAACTCGTAGGCTTCGGTGTCGGCCGTGCCCGTCATGCCAGACAGCTTGGTGTACAGACGGAAGTAGTTCTGGAAGGTGATGGATGCCAGCGTCTGGTTCTCTGGCTGAATCGCTACGCCCTCCTTGGCTTCCACCGCCTGGTGAAGACCATCGCTCCAGCGACGTCCCGACATCAGGCGGCCGGTGAACTCATCAACGATCACGATCTCGCCGTCCTGAACCACGTAGTGCTGGTCACGGTGATAGAGGTGGTGAGCCTTCAGGGAAGTCACCAGGTTGTGGAGAAGGGCGATGTTCGACGGGTCGTACAGTGAGGCGCCTTCGGGCAGCAGGCCGGCCCGGGACAGCAAGCGTTCGGCGTTCTCATGCCCCTGCTCGGTCATGTGAATGGAATGCGCCTTTTCGTCGACTGTGAAGTCCCCCGGCTTGACCACCCCCTCACCGGTGCGCGGGTCGGCTTCCCCTTCCTGACGCACCAGATGGGGCACCAGTTGTTTGATGGCGAGGTACACCGGCGTCTGATCCTCGGCCTGACCGCTGATGATCAGCGGGGTACGCGCCTCATCGATCAGGATGGAGTCCACCTCGTCAACGATGGCGTAGTGAAGCGGCCGCTGGACGCGATCCGAGGCTTCGTACACCATGTTGTCACGCAGATAGTCGAATCCGTACTCGTTGTTCGTGCCGTAGGTGATGTCGGCTCGGTAGGCTGCCTGCTTTTCCTCGCGCGCCATCTGCGCAAGATTGATACCCACCGACAGACCGAGGAAGTTGTAGAGACGGCCCATCCACTGGGCATCGCGTGTCGCGAGGTAGTCGTTCACCGTCACCACGTGGACACCCCGACCGGCCAGCGCGTTCAGGTACACCGGCAAGGTGGCGGTCAGTGTCTTGCCTTCGCCGGTGCGCATTTCGGCCACCTTGCCACTGTGCAGGGCAATGCCGCCGATGAGCTGCACATCGAAGTGGCGCATCTTCATGACACGCTTGCTGGCCTCGCGCACGACGGCGAACGCCTCGGGCAACAAGGCATCCAGGGATTCCCCCTGGGTCAGCCGCTGCCTGAATCGCTCTGTTTGCGCGCGAAGCTCATCATCGGAGATCTTCTCAAACTGAGGTTCGAGGCCATTGATACGGTCAACCGTCTTGCGGTAGGTCTTGAGCAAACGGTCGTTGCGGCTACCAAAAATTTTGGTGAGGAAGTTCGTGGCCATATGGGGAGCGGTCACTGCACCATCAACATGCTGGGCGCAGGATCCACATCGGAATAGAGGAATCGGACAGGGGATAGGTCAACGCTCCACATCCGCCCGCAGACGGGCGGAATGCGGGCGCCACCCCGGAAGGTTGCCGGCCATTTTACAGATGGCCAGCAGCGGCGCTGTCAGCGGACGGGAGGCGCCTGGCGTCCCGGCAGAAGGCCAGCGAGGCTCTCGCCGGCACTCAGGAACCGGCGGGGATCCTGCGGCACACCGGAGACGAGCACCTCAAAGTGAAGGTGAGGCCCAGTCGAACGACCCGTGCTGCCCACATCGGCGATGTGCTGGCCGCGCTTGACGAGATCGCCTTTTTTGGTCAGCACACGCGAGGCGTGGGCATAACGGGTGATCAGATCGTTGCCGTGATCGATCTCGACCATGTTTCCGTAGGCAGGGTGGTACTCCTGAACCACCACCACGCCGCCGGCGGCCGCCAGGATCGGCGTGCCCGTGTCGGCGGGGAAATCCAGGCCCGTGTGCAATGCGGCCCGACCGGTAATGGGATCGATGCGGAAACCAAACGGCGATCCGACGTTCCCATTGGTCACCGGCTCCTGCGTGGGGACCATGCTGCGCTGGATCTTCTGGTCGAACAGGCGAGATTCGACCGCCGTCAACCAGTCGATGCTGGTGCCTGCCGTCGACTCGAGATTGGCCATGGCCAACTGGAACTCTTCCGGCGTCAGCGGTTTGGATCCGATCAACGCTCCGCCTGAGGCAGGTGGTGTACGGAACTCGGCCGGATCGAATCCCGCCAAGCCCGCCACACGCTCGCCAAGCGACTCGATCTGGACCATGCGTGCCTGCATCTCACCCAGCTTGCGGGCCATCGCATCCAGGTTGTCGCGCATGTACAGCTTGTTGGCGTCGAGCTCTCCCTGAGTGACCAGCCTGGCCATGGAGCTGAAACCAGGCCAGCCCTGACGCACACCCTCCAGAAACACCCAGTGGTAAGTAGCGACAGCCCCCAGCATCAACAGCCCTGAGCCCGCCAGCACCATCAGAATCAGCTTGAATCCGTTGAGATGCAAGGCGCGGCTGCGCGCCAGCCAAGCGTCCGTGATAATGATGTGCACGCCTTACATCCTTCCTTGCACCCGCAGGCTCACCTGCAATGTATCAGCCCATGAGTCCCGTTGTCCGTCGCCAGACGCTGTGGTCCCTGAAGCAGGCCGCCGAAGAGGCTCCCTCGCTGGCCGCTCTACAGGCGCGCATTCGCGCCTCTGCTGCTTGCCTCGAAGCTGTCAACCCCCTCATCCCGATCCCGCTGCGGGGACTGGTGCAATCGGGCCCGCTTGAAAACGGAGAATGGTGCCTGCTGGTCAAATCGTCCGCGGCGGCCACCAAACTCCGGCAACTGCTCCCGACGATGGTCAAGGAGCTCACCCGCAAAGGGCACGAGGTTACCGGCATTCGGATCAAGATCCAAGCCCTCGGACGATGAGCGGTGAAACGACCTGCGGTGCGGTCGTTTCATCAAAGGTGGTGCCGCTTGTCTGACTCGAACAGACGACCTATCGCTTACAAGGCGAGTGCTCTACCAACTGAGCTAAAGCGGCAACAGCTGAATTCTACTTGACGCGCTTGAGGGCAGGTCGTGGGCCCTTCGGACCTTGCGGGCCACCACCCTCGCCATCCGCTGCCTGACCTGGGGCTGCGGAGTCGTCGGTCGACACCGCTCGCAAGGCGGGTCCGGCATGACGCTCAGCATCTGCCTGGGGTGCATCTGAAGCATCGGCAGCCGGAGCCTGAGGTGCAGGAAAGGCCATGCCCTGCCCGTTCTCCCGCGCGTAGATGGCCACCACATGACTCACGGGCACCAGGATCTCTCGCGCCACCCCGCCGAAACGCGCCTTGAACTCGATCCAGTCGTTGCCCAACTTCAGGCCGCTGGTGGCATCCAGACTGACGTTCAGGACGATTTCGCCGTTGTTCACGTACTCGGAAGGCACCTGCACCGAGCGGTCGACGTGCACCGCCATGTACGGTGAAAAACCGTTGTCCGTGCACCACTCGTGCATGGCACGAATGAGATACGGGCGGGTGGAGGGCAGGTCTCGGTCTTGGGGATTCATTCGAAGAACCATCTGGCCGCCACGACAGGCAAGTCATGGCGGCAAGCCGGGATCATTTGCGCATGACCTTCTCGGACGGCGTCAGCGCCTCAATGTAGGCTGGGCGAGAGAAGATGCGCTCAGCGTACTTGAGCAACGGGGCAGCGTTCTTGCTGAGCTCGATGCCGTAGAAGTCCAGGCGCCACAGCAGGGGAGCAATGGCGACATCCAGCATGGAGAAGTTGTCCCCCAGCATGAACTTGTTCTTGAGGAACACAGGAGCCAGCTGGGTCAGGCGGTCGCGGATGTGCGATCGCGCCTTCTCCAGTGCTTTCTCATTGGCCTTCGATGCGCGGTTCTCGAGCACCGACACATGGGTGAACAGTTCCTTCTCGAAGTTCAGCAGGAACAGCCGCACACGGGCACGGTCCACCGGATCACCAGGCATGAGTTGCGGGTGAGGGAACCGCTCGTCAATGTACTCGTTGATGATGTTGGACTCGTACAGGATCAGGTCGCGCTCGACCAGGATGGGAACCTGCCCGTACGGGTTCATCACACTGATGTCTTCCGGCTTGTTGTACAGGTCGACGTCACGGATCTCGAAATCCATGCCTTTCTCGAACAGCACGAACCGGCAACGGTGGGAATAGGGGCAGGTCGTGCCCGAGTACAGGACCATCATGAGGGGAGCTCCTTAATGCAAAAACAGTGGAGGACCTGAACGCACGACGGCGAGGTCCTGCCACTGCACAGGTCGGCGGTCACAGGAACGCGCCGACGGGTATGGACTTACTTGACGTCTTTCCAGTAAGAGGCGTTCAGACGCCAGGCAACCACGGTAAATGCCGCAAGGAACAGCATCACCCAGACACCGAGACGGACGCGCGTGTTCTGTGCCGGCTCACCCATCCACTGCAGATAGGCCACCAGATCACCCACGTTCTGGTCAAACTCGGCCTGATTCATGGTACCGGGCTTGACCTGTTCCCAGCCCTTGAGGACTTCCACTTCGTGACCATGACTGGTCACCTTCTGCATGACCGGCTTCTGTTCACCCTGCAGTTGCCACAGCGGGTTGGGCATACCCACGTTGGGGAAAGCCATGTTGTTCCAGCCGGTTGGCTTGGCTTCGTCCCGATAGTAGGTGCGCAGGAAGGTGTACAGGTAGTCGGCACCGGTGTAGCCCTTGCCAGCGCGGGAACGAGCGATCACCGTGAGATCGGGCGGATTGGCACCAAACCAGGCCTTGGCCTGCTTGGGATCAATGGCTGCCTTCATGGTGTCACCGATCTTCTCGGTGGTGAAGGTCAGGTTCTCGGCAATCTGCTTATCGGTCAGACCGATGTCACGCAGGCGGTTGTACCGCATGAAGGCCGCCGAATGGCAGCTCAGGCAGTAATTGACGAACAGCTTGGCACCATTCTGCAGGGCCGCCATGTCATTGGTGCGGTTGGGCGCCTTGTCCATGGGAATACCAGGACCACCAGCCGCCAATACCGAAGCCGACAGGCCGAGCGAGAGCGCGAAACCCAGAAGGATCTTTTTCATTTGCATGTTTCTCCGCAAGTTGCTGCCGGGTTTCAGTGGGGTTTGAAGGTCACTCGGGCAGGCACGGGCTTGAACTCACCCAGACGCGACCACCACGGCATCAGCAGGAAGAAGCCAAAGTAGAACAGCGTGCCGACCTGTGAGACGCGCTCACCGATGGGGGACGGCGGCAGGATACCCAGGTAGCCCAGGATCAGGAAGTTGATCACGAACACGGCGTACAGCCATTTGTTCCAGCTCGGGCGGTAGCGGATGGACTTGACCGGGCTGTTGTCCAGCCAGGGCAGGAAGAACAGGATGATCACGGCGCCGCCCATGGCGACCACACCCCAGAACTTGGCGTCGATGGCCAGCATCAGGGCAGAGACCACGACGGCACCACCCACGATCACCAGCTTGAAGAAAGCGCCTACCTTGGCCTTGAGCACACCCAGGATGGCACCCAGGATCACACAGGCGATGAGCACGTACATCATCTCGGTGGTGATGGCTCGCAGCATCGAGTAGAACGGCGTGAAGTACCAGACCGGGGCGATGTGAAGCGGTGTGACCAGCGGATCGGCCGGGATGAAGTTGTTGTACTCGAGGAAGTAGCCGCCGAACTCGGGCGCAAAGAACACGATGGCCGAGAACACCATCAGGAACAGCGAGACGCCGAACACGTCGTGCACGCTGTAGTAGGGATGGAAGGGAACACCGTCGGCCGGCGCATCCTTGGACCAGCGGTTGCCCTTGGGGCCTGCCTTGATCTCGACGCCGTCCGGGTTGTTGGAACCCACTTCGTGCAGGGCGATGATGTGCGCCACCACCAGACCCAGCAGCACCAGCGGCACAGCGATCACGTGGAAGCTGAAGAAGCGGTTGAGCGTGGCATCACCGACGACGAAGTCACCGCGGATCAGCAGAGCCAGGTCAGGACCGACGAACGGAATGGCCGAGAACAGGTTCACGATCACCTGGGCACCCCAGTAGGACATCTGGCCCCAGGGCAGCAGGTAGCCCATGAAGGCTTCGGCCATCAGCACCAGGAAAATGGCACAACCGAACACCCACACCAGTTCACGCGGCTTGCGGTAGGAACCGTAGATCAGACCCCGGTACATGTGGAGGTACACCACCACGAAGAATGCCGAGGCGCCCGTGGAGTGCATGTAGCGGATCAGCCAGCCCCAAGGCACATCGCGCATGATGTACTCGACCGAGGCGAACGCCAGGTTGGCGTCGGGCTTGTAGTGCATGACCAGGAAAATGCCGGTGACGATCTGGATCACCAGCACCAGCAGGGCCAGCGAACCGAAGATGTACCACCAGTTGAAGTTCTTGGGCGCGTAGTACTCCGCCATGTGCTCGTTGAACAGCTTGGACAACGGGAAACGGTTGTCCACCCAGTTCAGCAGCTTTTGGCCCGCGGGGGCGTCGGGAGAGATTTCTTTGAATTCAGCCATGGATTGCCTCTGTGGTCAGTTCAGCCTGCTCAGGCCTTCTTCTCTTCACCGATCAGGACCGTGGTCTCGGAGGTGTAGTAGTGCGGCGGAATTTCCAGGTTGTCCGGCGCCGGCTTGTTCTTGAACACGCGGCCGGCGACGTCGAAGGTCGAACCGTGGCAAGCGCACAGGAAACCGCCCTGCCAGTTGTCGGGCAGCGAAGGCTGGGGGCCGGGCGTCAGCTTGTCCCCGGGCGAGCAGCCCAGATGGGTGCAGATGCCCACAGCCACCAGGATTTCCGGCTTGATGGACCGATGGCGGTTCTTGGCGTATTCCGGCGTCGGATAGGCCTTGCGATCGGAATTCGGATCAGCCAGGTCGGCCTCGATCTTCTCGAGGGCAGCCAACTGCTCGGGCGTGCGGCGCATGACCCACACGGGCTTGCCCCGCCACTCCACCACCACTTTCTCGCCGGGAGGGATGGCCGACACATCCACTTCGATGGCAGCACCGGCGGCCTTGGCCCGCTCCGAAGGTTGGAAAGTGCTCACGAACGGGACGGCGACGGCTGCCGCTCCCACGCCGCCCATGGCGCAGGAGGTGATCAGCCAGGTCCGACGACTGCTGTCCACAGTCGAATCGACGGTTGCTTCACTCATGGGGATCTTTCAAAGACGTTTCGAAACGGGAATTAGGGTCAACCCGTGATTCTACCGGACCTGTCAAGGGCCTCTGTCGCATTCCAAAGCAGCCCAGTGCATTAATGGCGCGACAGCAACCGGCAATCGGTCACGCTCCGGGAATCACCACCTCAGGGCTCGCAAAGTAATACCATGGTGCTCGGTGACAATCGCGCCGGGCTTCTGGCAGCGAGGACGCGCTGGAAGCATCCCAAACAACCTCAGGAGAGCACACATGGGCATGATGCAGGAGTTCAAGGAATTTGCCGTCAAGGGCAATGTCATCGACCTGGCGGTCGGCGTGATCATCGGCGGTGCATTCGGCAAGATCGTCGGCTCGCTGGTCGACGATGTCATCATGCCGGTGGTCGGTTCGGTGTTCGGCAAGCTGGATTTCTCCAACCTGTTCATCACCTTGGGCACCGCCCCGGAGGGCACAGCCAGAACGCTGGCCGCCATGAAGGAAGCGGGCGTACCGGTCCTGGCCTACGGCAACTTCATTTCTGTCGGCATCAATTTCCTGATCCTGGCCTTCGTGATCTTCCTGATGGTCAAGCAGATCAACCGCCTCAAGCGCCAGGAGCCCGCAGCCCCACCGGCGCCACCCACGACACCGGAAGACGTTCTCCTGCTGCGGGAAATCCGGGACAGCTTGCGCAAATGAAGGGTTGAGCGCCCTCAGGGAGGTGCTGTCATGTCCAAGGCGGCATCCCAGGCGGCCACCAGACTGGACGGATCTGCCCTGCCCGTACCCGCCAGATCGAAAGCCGTGCCATGGTCGGGGCTGGTGCGCACAAACGGCAAGCCCAACGTCGTGTTGACGCCGTGCTCCAGCCCGAGCAACTTCA
The DNA here is from genome assembly GCA_021166755.1 of Hydrogenophaga sp. GTDB lineage: Bacteria > Pseudomonadota > Gammaproteobacteria > Burkholderiales > Burkholderiaceae_C > Hydrogenophaga > Hydrogenophaga bisanensis. The sequence continues at coordinate 28,198 of JAJPEW010000100.1, forward strand.
CCGGAATGAGTCCCTGGTCGTGGTACATCGCCACGACCACATCGAAGGCTCCCTGGCGTGCGCGCATGAACACGGTATCGGGCGGATGCGGCCCTGAGACATCAACGCCCTCTGCCCGCGCCGCCTCCACCGCGGGCGCGATGACTCGCAGCTCTTCGGCGCCGAACAAGCCGCCTTCCCCCGCATGGGGATTGAGCCCCGCGACTCCGATGCGGGGGCGCTCACCGCCACGAACCCGAAGGCACCGATCGGTGATGCGAATGGTTTCGAGAACCCGGTCGGTGGTGACCAAGTCGATGGCCTTTTGCAAGGCGACATGGATGCTGACCAGCACGGTGCGCAGTCCGGGGCAACTCAGCATCATGCGCACCGGCACCTGGTCGATGCGGCACCCCAGGTGATCGGCGGCGAGCGCCTGCAGGTACTCGGTGTGCCCCGGGTGATCGATGCCGGCAGCCGCCAGCGCCTCCTTGTGAATGGGGGCGGTGATCATGCCCCTGCCCCAACCGGACAACACCCGCCGGGCCGCCGCCGCGATCGCATCGGCCGCGAGTTGTCCCGCACCCGCACTGATCCGCCCCATGGGCGGCAAGTCGGTCGCCGGCGAACCCGCCTGCACGACGCGGAGCACCCCGTTTTCCCCGCCGTCCCATCCACCTTCACCAACCCACTCCTGCAAAACGGGCAGAGACAGGTCTGTCTGTGAAACCAGCCGCTCCCTGGCCGCTTGCATGACCGCCCAGTCACCGACCACCAGAACATCCGACAAGCGCTCCGGATGCCGGGCCGCAGCACTCAGGATGATCTCCGGACCGATACCGGCGGGATCGCCCATGCTGATGAGCAAGGGAGGACAGGTGTTGTGCATCCTGAGGGCGCCCGTCAGGCGGGATTCGGTATCTCGATGAATTGGTGCTCCAGCCCCAGCAGGGCTGCCACATGCGCACCCACCGCTGGAGCGCCATAGCGTTCGGTGGCGTGATGACCACAGGCCAGGTAGCCGACACCGCACTCTTGCGCCAGATGCGCCTGGGGTTCCGAGATCTCTCCGGTGACGAACACATCCGCACCGGTGGCAATGGCAGCCTCGAAATAGGACTGAGCCCCACCCGTGCACAACGCGATCCGCCGCACAGGGCGTTGTGCATCGCCGACGAGTGTCACCGGGCGCCCCAGAAGCAACTCGATGTCACTCGCCATGTCCGCCATGGAGGCCCATGGGCGCTCGCCGATGAACCCAAGGGACTGCTCGCCAAAACGACCTTCCGGCCCGTCAGGCACCACCACACCCAGGCGGTCGGCAAGCTGGGCGTTGTTGCCCAACCGGGGATGCGCGTCCAGCGGCAGGTGGTAGGCCAGCAGGTTGATGTCATGGGCCAGCAGCCGGGACAGGCGCTGCTTCATCCAGCCAGTCACTCGCCCATCCTGACCGCGCCAGAAAAGGCCGTGGTGCACCAGGATGGCATCGGCACGGGCAGCGATCGCCGCATCAATCAAGGCCAGACTGGCGGTCACGCCGGAAACCAGGCGACGTATCTCTGCCTTGCCCTCCACCTGCAGACCATTGGGTCCGTAGTCTCGAAAAAGTGATGGCTCAAGCAGTTGATCCAATGTGGTGCACAACTGCTGACGGGTGACGACGCCGGATGAAGAACTCATCCCGTCATTTTGACACCCCGACGCCTCAGCGACGCTGCTGCGCTTCCGACTCCAGCATCTTGCGATTGAAGAAACGGTAGAACCAGACCGCCATCACGATGATGAAGGCCAGAACACCGACGCTGAACAGACCATAGTCGGTCGAGAAAAGGTCCACCATTGCTTTCATATGCTTCCTCCGGTCGTTGTTGACTGCGTGTGATTCGACCCCGGATGCGACAACACCGCATTGACCTGCGTCAACCGGCTTGAAGTCCACGGGCAGCGTCACCAAATCACCGACAATCTCAGACACAACGGGCATTGGTGCCCATTCGCGACCGGCATCATGAAAAGACTCTGGCTCCTGTTTGCCCAAACCGTCACCATTCTGGTGGCTGCCTACTTCGTGGTGGCCACTCTCAAGCCAGGCTGGCTGGACCGCCGACCATCTCTGCCGATGGTGGTGCCCGTGATCGAAGCACCCAGCACGGGCGGCACGCCTGCGGCCGCTCCCGGCAGCCTTCGTGCAGCGGCCCAGGCCGCTTCACCCGCGGTGGTCAGCATCAACACCAGCAAGACGGCCGAAGCCCCCCAAGGCATCAATGACCCCTGGTTCCGCTTCTTCTTCGGTGACCAGGGATCTGCCCAGCAGCAGTCGGGCCTGGGCTCCGGCGTGATCGTGAGTCCTGCCGGATACATTCTGACCAACAACCACGTGATCGAGGAAGCCGATGAAATCGAAGTGGTGCTCGTCGACGGCCGGCGCACGGTGGCACAGGTGATCGGCACGGACCCGGAAACGGACCTGGCGATCCTGAAGATCGCGCTTGACCAGTTGCCCGTCATCACCCTGGGCGATTCCGACGCACTGGCCATCGGCGATCAGGTGCTGGCCATCGGCAACCCGTTTGGGGTCGGTCAGACGGTCACCAGCGGTATCGTCAGCGCGCTCGGGCGCACCCAACTGGGCATCAACACCTTCGAGAACTTCATCCAGACCGATGCGGCGATCAATCCCGGAAACTCTGGCGGCGCGCTGGTGGACATCAACGGCCGATTGATGGGCATCAACACAGCCATCTATTCCCGGTCTGGCGGGTCGATGGGCATCGGGTTTGCCATCCCGACGTCCACCGCACGCAGCGTGATGGAGGCCATCGTGCGCGATGGACAGGTGACACGGGGATGGATCGGGGTCGAGCCCCAGGACCTGACGCCCGAACTGGCCGAAAGCTTTGGTCTGGGGCAAAACGGTGGGGTGATCATCACCGGCGTGCTCCAGAACGGGCCAGCGTCTGTGGCGGGTATCCGGCCGGGTGATGTCATCACGCAGGTCGGCGATCGCACCGTCACCAACGTGCCGCAACTGCTGTCAGCGGTCGCGGCACTGCCCCCCGGCAAGCCCGCCACCGTGGTGTTGCTGCGCAAAGCAGGTTCACAGACCGTGGAAGTGGTGCCAGGACGTCGGACCCCTCAACGCCTGCAGTCCCAAGCAAGATAACGGCAGAACACCATCGCGGCACCGTCGGGCCGGCAACCACCGCCGGATGTGCTTCGCAGGAGAAGATTCAGGCTTCTTCCTGCGCCTGCGGAGCCGGCTTGACGAACCACCGCGCACCCCAGATGCCCAACTCATAGAGCAGGCACATCGGAATGGCGAGTGCCAGCTGGGAAATGACATCGGGCGGCGTCACGATGGCAGCGATGATGAAGGCCACCACGATGAAATAGCCCCGGAATTCCTTGAGCTTCTCGATGGTGACCATGTTCATCTTCACCAGGAGCACCACCACGACGGGGACCTGGAAAGCCAGCCCGAAGGCCAGATAGAGGGACAGGATGGCCTCGACATACGAGGCAATGTCGGGCGTGGCCGCCACACTGGCGGGCGTGAAGTTCTGGATGAATCCGAACATCTTGTCCAGCACGAAAAACTGGACGAAGGCGATACCAATGTAGGCCAGAACGCTTCCCAGGACAATCAAAGGAACAGCGAACCGCTTCTCGTGGCTGTACAAACCGGGTGCAACGAACGCCCAGATCTGGTACATCCACCAGGGAAGCGACAGCAACAAGGCCGCCATGGCCAAGACCTTCAGCGGCACGAAAAACGGCGAGAACACGCCCACGGCGATGAGCTTGGCATCGGGCGGCATGTGGGCCCTGATCGGCACCGCAATGAGGTCGATCAGACCGCTGGGGCCCGGCCAGATGGCCAGAACGCCCATGCACACCCCCAAGCCCACCATGGCGTACAGAAGCCGGTCCCGCAACTCCATGAGATGCTGGACGAACGGTTGCTCCGTGCCGGCGAGTTCGTCGTCAGGTTGTTTGGAAGAGGTCATCAGCGCACTGTCGGATTGGATCGCGGGCGAAAACGGGCCACACGGGCCGCACCCGACTGGGCCCTGGTACGCACACCTGCACGGGCCTTGTACCACTGGGGCATGGCGCCCTGCTTGACGCGCCAGTTCTTTTTGGGATGCCGGTAGACGGGGTAAAGGTCAGTACCGATTCGGTTGAGGGCATCCGAGTTGTCCGAAGACGCCTCGGCGGAGCCCTCAAGGCCCGCGGTGGCCTCTTGCCAGGACTTCTCGAAGTCGGATGCACCGCTCTGGATGGAGGACTCGACGTCCTTGGCGGCCGACTCCACCGACTCCTTCATCTTCCGAAGCTCGTCGAGCTCCATGGACCGGTTGACTTCCGCCTTGACGTCCGCCACATAGCGCTGGGCTTTGCCCAGCAGGGTTCCCACGGTTCTGGCCACGCGCGGCAACTTCTCGGGGCCGATGACGACCAGCGCCACCGCCCCGATCAGGGCGAGCTTGGAAATGCCCAGATCGATCATGTCAGGCAGGTCAGAAGGTTAGAGGCCGCCGGACGAGAAGTCCAGGGCCACAGGGCGACGCTTCAGCTTTTTTGCTTTGCTTCGACGTCGATGGTGGTCTGCTCAGCCTTGGCGGCCTGGGTGACCTGGGGGTTGGCGGCCGGAGCAGATGCCGCGTCAGCACCACCGTCCTTCATGCCGTCCTTGAAACCCTTGACAGCCCCACCGAGATCAGACCCAAGGTTCTTCAGCTTTTTGGTGCCGAACACCATCACGACGATCAGCAGCACGATGAGCCAGTGCCAAATCGAGAAACTTCCCATACGATTCTCCAGTATCTGAAATGGCGACCAGCGCCTTGGTGTTGGATTCTACGCCGGCACAGGGGTTCAATGCAGGCGTGCAAGGGTATTCCTAGACCCGGTTGCCGTCTGGACGGGTTGGGACGTCATCCCCGGGCCCACGGCCGCGGCCCACCCATGACGTGGACATGCAAGTGATGCACCTCCTGCCCCCCTTCCGCCCCCGTGTTGCACACGATGCGAAATCCCCCTTGCGGATACGGATTGCAGCCCTGCTCAACGGCCAGACGGGGTGCCAAGCCCATCATTTTGCCCAGCAGTCGCTCGTGAGTGGCATCGACCTGGGCCATGGACGGAATGTGGAGCTTCGGCACCATGAGGAAGTGCACCGGCGCCCAGGGAGCAATGTCATGAAAGGCATAGATATCCTCGTCCTCGTAGACCTTCCTGGACGGGATCTGGCCAGCAATGATTTTGCAGAAAATGCAATTCGGATCGTGTGAGCTCATGAGTTGGTGTCTTCAGTCAGGCATGGACTGGCTGGCGTTCATCCGGACCATGCCCTTGACGATGCGGTAGAGGAACCAGATGGAAATGATGGCCCAGGCGACCATCCCGGGGATCAGCAGCAGGAGCCACAGAGGGATCGTCACCACATAAAGAACCCCCGCCCACAACACCGTACGAATGCGCCAGGAAAAATGGCTGGCCTGCCAGGAGCCCGCTGCATCATCCTTTTTCACCAGGTCGATGATCAGCGCCACCAGCAGAATGCCGATACCGACCTGAGCGCCCGGCACGACAGCTGCCACTGCTACGATCAGGTGCAGCAGGTAGCTAACCCAGCCAATGGTCTTGAGGGACTCGGCCTTTTCGTCCCCCTTGGCCTGAACATCGGTCACGTCGGTCTCATCGCGCATGAAGGGCTCCAGAAAAGGCTTGTTCTCTCTACTCCGAGGCTTCGCGGATCTGCGCCTTGCGCAAGGCCTTTTCTTCCAGTCCGCTGAGGCCTTCGCGGCGCACCAGTTCGGCCACCACGTCGGCAGGTGCCTTGCCGTAGTGGGCGAGCGCGATCATGCTGTGGAACCAGAGGTCGGCCACCTCATTGACCAGCTTCTGCACATCGCCTCCGTGATCGCAGTCTTTGGCTGCCATCACTGCCTCGGTGGCCTCTTCGCCGACCTTCTTGAGGAAAGCGTCCGGCCCCTTGTGCAGCAGGCGCGCAACATAGCTTTTCTCTGGGTCACCGCCGTTGGCCGGCTTGCGGCTCTCGATGACCGCGGCCAGACGCGCGAGAGAGTCTGTGTCGGACATGGCACTCATTTGTAGATGGATTGCGGGTCCTTGAGCACCGGATCAACCGGCACCCACTGCCCGTTCTGGTGGCTCTGGAAAAAGCAGCTGTGGCGTCCGGTATGGCAGGCAATGCCGGGCTCGTGCCCCAGCTGCGTCACCTTGAGCAGCACCACGTCGTTGTCGCAGTCCAGCCGGATATCGTGCACCGTCTGTACATGCCCCGACTCCTCGCCCTTGAACCAGAGTTTGTTGCGCGAACGGCTGAAGTACACCGCCCGGCCGAGTTCGGCCGTCTTCTGCAGGGCCTCGCGGTTCATCCACGCAAACATCAGGACGTCGCCCGTGGCGGCCTCCTGCGCAATCACTGGCACCAGTCCTTGCGCATCCCATTTGACGGCGTCAAGCCAATCGGCATTCATGTTCACAGCCTCACGGGTATACCACGCTCGGCCATGCGCTGCTTGGCCTGAGCCACGGTGTACTCACCGTAGTGGAAGATGCTGGCGGCCAATACGGCGTCCGCCCAGCCCTGCTGCACGCCGTCGGCCAAGTGGTCGAGGTTGCCCACGCCACCGGAGGCAATGACAGGCACACTGACGGCGTCGGCCACCGCACGGGTCAGTTCGAGGTCGAATCCACTCTTGGTGCCATCGCGGTCCATGCTGGTCAGCAGGATTTCACCGGCGCCATACTCAGCCATCTGACGGGCCCAGACCACGGCATCCAGACCGGTGTTCTTGCGGCCACCGTGGCTGTAAACGTCCCAGCCAGCGCCGCGAGCGGCGAGGTCTTCACCCTGACGGCGCTTGGCGTCGATGGCCACCACGATGCACTGGGAACCGTACTTGTCGGAAGCGTCGCGGATCACCTGCGGGTTGGCAATCGCAGCCGAGTTGAAACTGGTCTTGTCGGCGCCAGCGTTGAGCAGCCGCCGAACGTCCTCGACCGTGCGGACACCGCCACCGACCGTCAGCGGAATGAACACCTGGGAAGCGACGTCCTCGATGATGTGCAGGATCAGGTCGCGGCCATCGCTGGTGGCGGTGATGTCCAGAAAAGTCAGCTCGTCGGCGCCCTGCTCGTTGTAACGGGCCGCGATTTCTACCGGGTCACCCGCGTCGCGGAGCTCGACGAAGTTGACGCCTTTGACGACGCGGCCACCGGTCACGTCCAGACAGGGAATGATGCGTTTAGCCAGCATCCGTCATCCGTTCAACTCGTCGGCCAAGGCCTGCGCCGCCTGGAAATCCAGGTCACCGCTGTAGATGGAGCGGCCGCAGATCACGCCCTCGACGCCCTCTTCTTCCACCGCACAAAGCCTGCGGATATCGTCCATGTTCGAGAGGCCACCCGATGCAATCACGGGGATCGTCAGCGCCTGCGCCAGCTTGACGGTCGCCTCAATGTTGATGCCACTGAGCATGCCGTCACGACCGATGTCGGTGTAGATGATGGACTCGACGCCGTAATCCTCGAACTTCTTGCCCAGATCCACCACCTCGTGACCAGTGAGCTTGCTCCAGCCATCGGTCGCGACCTTGCCGTCCTTGGCGTCCAGACCCACGATGATGTGTCCGCCGAAGGCCGTGCAGGCATCCTGAAGGAAGCCGGGGTTCTTGACGGCGGCGGTGCCGATGATGACGTAGCGCAGTCCGGCGTCGAGGTAGCGCTCGATGGTGTCGAGGTCGCGAATGCCGCCGCCCAGCTGGACGTCCACTTCGGCGCCCACCTCCTTGAGGATGGCGCGGATCGCCTGCTCATTCTTGGGCTTGCCGGCAAAGGCGCCGTTGAGATCCACCAGGTGCACGCGACGGGCACCTTTGTTGACCCAGTTGCGAGCCATGGCCGCCGGGTCTTCACCGAACACGGTGGATTGATCCATGTCGCCCTGTTTGAGGCGAACACACTGGCCGTCTTTGAGATCAATGGCGGGAATCAGCAGCATGGTAAGGCGAGCCTGTCGGCGCTTAGGGGTTCCAGGTCAGGAAGTTGCGATAGAGCGCCAGCCCCTGGTCGGCACTCTTTTCGGGGTGAAACTGGGTGGCAAAAATGTTGTCGCGGGCGATGGCAGCGGCAAAGCGGCCTCCGTAATCCGCTTCACCGACACAGTGTGCCGGGTTGGACGGACGGGCAAAGTAGCTGTGCACGAAGTAGAACCAGGCGCCATCCGGAATGCCCGCCCAGACAGGATGCACGGCAGCGGCCAGCTGGTGAAAAACCTGGTTCCACCCCATCTGGGGCACCTTGTAGCGGCTGCCATCGGGCTGGGTCATGCCCGCCAGGCGGAAACGGACCACCTCGCCGGGCATCAATCCCAAACCATCGGTGGGCCCCTCTTCGCTGCGATCGAGCAACATCTGCATGCCGACACACACACCGAACAAGGGCTTGTGGGCGGCGGCGTGCAGGACGGCCGCCTTCAAGCCGGACGCGTCGAGCTCTCGCATGCAGTCACCCATGTGGCCCTGACCGGGCAGTACCACCCGGTCGGCCTCAAGCACCGCCTGCGGGCTGGCGGTCACGACCACGTCGAAACCGACGGCGTCGGCCACATGCATCACCGCTTGGGACACCGAGCGCAGGTTCCCGCTGCCGTAGTCCACCACGGCCACTGTCTTGCGTTTCATCAGACTTTCCGGGGGATCAGAGCGAACCTTTGGTGGAGGGGATCACGTCGCCCATTCGCGGATCGCGTTCGAGCGCCATGCGCAGCGCGCGGGCAAAGGCCTTGAACACGGTCTCACACTGATGGTGGGCGTTGACACCCTTGAGATTGTCGATGTGCAGGGTCACGCCAGCATGGTTGGCAAAGCCCTGGAAAAACTCGAAGGTCAGCTGCGTGTCGAACGCGCCAATCATGCCTGCTGTGAAAGGCACGTGCATGTGCAGGCCAGGCCGTCCGGAAAAATCGACCACCACCCTCGACAGCGCCTCGTCCAGCGGCACGTAGGCATGACCGTAGCGACGGATGCCCTTCTTGTCACCGACCGCCTTGGCAAAGGCCTGGCCAATGGTGATGCCCACATCCTCGACCGTGTGGTGACCATCGATGTGGAGGTCACCCTGACACTCGACCGCCAGATCGATCAGGCCATGGCGTGCGATCTGGTCCAGCATGTGGTCGAAAAAACCGATGCCGGTCGCCAGGCGGGCAGCACCGGTTCCGTCCAGATTGACGGACACACGGATCTGCGTCTCGGCGGTTCGACGCTGGACATCGGCCACACGGTCGGTGGCGCAGGCGGCGGGAATGGGGGCGTTCATAGTTGGGATCGCAGGGCGTCGATCATCTGCACATTTTCGTCAGGGGTTCCGACGGTCAGGCGCAGACAATTGCCGAGCAATGGATGCATTTTAGAAACATTCTTGACCAGCACGCCACGGGCTTTCAGCCCTTCAAAAGCTCGCTGGGCATCCGGCACCCGCACCAGCACCATGTTGGCCTGGCTGGGGAACGGGTGAACGCCCGGCATGGTCGCCAGCGCGGCGATCAGGCGCTCGCGCTCGGATCGGATCGTGGCGGCCTGCTGGGCGAACACCTGGGCGTGTTCGAGCGCAAACAGCGCGCACTCGGCGTTGAGCACGCTGACGTTGTAGGGCGGGCGCAGTTTGTCGATCTCGTGGACGAGCCCGCGGGGACCGACCATGTAACCCAGCCTGACACCGGCCAGACCGAACTTGGACAGCGTGCGCATCAGCAGCACGTTGGCGTTGGCGGCCGGATGGGCGCGGATTTCGTCCAGCCAACTGTGGCTGGAGAATGGCTGATACGCTTCGTCCATGACCACCAGACCGCCATAGGTGGCTGCCTCGGCGATCAGGCGCCGGATGACCTCCACGTCCCAGAGGTTGGCCGTGGGATTGTTCGGATAGGCCAGGTAGGTGATCGTCGGCTTGTGGGCACGCATGGCGGCCAGCATCGCCGCCTCGTCGAGTTCGAAATCTGGCGTCAGGTCCACGTCGTGGAAGGCCAGGCCTTGCAGCTGCGCGCTCATCGCATACATCACGAAGCCTGGCAAGGGCGCCAGAATGCTGGCGCCCGGCATGTCGCAGCCCATGGCGAGCAGGGAGATCAACTCGTCCGAGCCATTGCCCAGCATCAGGGCGCAAGCCTCGGGCAGGTCAACGTAGCGGGCCAGTGCCTGCTTGAGGTCTTCGATGCGCGCACCCGGGTAGCGGTTGATGGCGACAGCGCCCAGGCGTTCGCCCAAGGCCTTCTGCAGCTCGGGTGGCAGCGAAAAAGGGTTCTCCATCGCGTCCAGCTTGACCATGCCGGTGGAGTCCTGGATGGCATAGGCGTGCATGGACTGGATGTCCTGCCGGATGTGCTGCAGCGGATTCGTTGTGGTCATCGCGTTCATTTCACGCCTCGCATCGGGGGGACCTCGTTCAGGCGCAACTCGGCGGCGCGGGCGTGTGCCTGCAGGCCCTCGCCATAGGCCAGCTCGGCAGCAATGACGCCCAGCGGCTGGGCGCCGGCCTGGCTGACCTCGATCAGGCTGCTGCGCTTCTGGAAGTCGTACACGCCCAGGGGCGAGCTGAAGCGCGCGGTGCCGCTGGTGGGCAGCACGTGGTTGGGGCCGGCGCAGTAGTCACCCAGACTTTCGCTGGTGTAGGCGCCGAGAAAGATGGCGCCGGCGTGCCTGAGCAGCGGCTCCCATCGGTGCGGATCGCTGCTGGAGACCTCCAGGTGCTCCGGCGCGATGCGGTTGCTGATGGTGCAGGCTTCTTCCATGTCGCGCGTGTGGATGAGCGCGCCGCGGTCGTTCAGGCTCTTGGCGATGATGGCGGCACGCGGCATGGTGGGCAGCAAGCGATCAATGGCGGCCTGCACCGCGTCGAGGTAGGTAGCGTCGGGGCACAGCAGGATCGACTGCGCCAGCTCGTCATGCTCGGCTTGGCTGAACAGGTCCATCGCCACCCAATCGGCCGGTGTGCTGCCGTCTGCCAGCACCAGGATCTCGCTGGGGCCGGCGATCATGTCGATCCCCACCGTACCGAACACCCGGCGCTTGGCACTGGCCACATAGGCGTTGCCGGGACCAGTGATCTTGTCGACCTTGGGCACCGTGGCTGTGCCATAGGCCAGTGCAGCCACGGCCTGCGCACCGCCGATGGTGAAGGCGCGCGAGACACCGGCGACGTAGGCCGCGGCCAGCACCAGGGGATTCTTTTCGCCACGCGGTGTGGGCACGACCATGATGATTTCGCTCACACCCGCCACATGGGCGGGAATGGCGTTCATCAGGACCGATGACGGATAGGCAGCCTTGCCACCGGGTACATAGATGCCCACGCGATCCAGCGGCGTGACCTTCTGGCCCAGCAGGGTGCCGTCTTCGTCGCGGTAGGTCCAGCTCTCGCCGGAGGCCTTCTTCTGCGCCTCGTGATAGCTGCGAACGCGCCGCGAAGCGGCTTCGAGCGCGCTGCGCTGGGCGGCGGGCAGGCTGTCGAAGGCAGCCTTCAGCTCGGCCTGGGTCAGCTCCAACGCCTTCAGACTGTCGGTATCCAGTCCGTCGAATCGGGCGGTGTATTCCAGCACCGCGGCATCGCCACGGGCCTTCACATCGGTCAGGATGTCCGCCACGCGTTGCTCGATCGCATGATCCGTGTCCGCCGACCAGTGCAGCCGCTGGGCGAACTGTGTTTCGAAATCGGCCGAGGCTGTGGACAGGCGAAGGGGCGTGGCGGAGAGGCTCATGACGGTGAAGGGCCTTTCTGGATGGCTTGTGTGAAGGCGTCGAGAATCGGTCGGATGGCGGCCTGCTTGAGCTTGAGTGCCGCCTGGTTGACGACCAGGCGCGAGCTGATGTCCATGATCTGCTCGACTTCGACCAGGTTGTTGGCCTTGAGCGTCTTGCCGGTGGAGACCAGGTCCACGATGGCATCGGCCAGCCCGGTCAGGGGCGCCAGCTCCATGCTGCCGTAGAGTTTGATCAGGTCGACGTGGACGCCCTTGGAGGCAAAGAAATCGCGCGCAATGGTGGTGTATTTGGTGGCCACCTTCAAGCGCGACCCCTGCCGCACCGCCGACGCGTAGTCAAAGTCTGCCGGCACCGCGACACTCATGCGGCACTTGGCGATCTGGAGATCCAGCGGCTGATACAGGCCCTGTCCGCCATGCTCGATGAGCGTGTCCTTGCCGGTAACGCCCAGGTCGGCACCGCCGTGCTCCACGTAGGTCGGCACGTCCGTGGCTCGTACCAGAACCACGCGAACGTTCGGCTGATTGGTGGGGAGAATGAGCTTGCGCGACTTCTCCGGATCTTCAAGCACTTCGATGCCGGCTGCAGCGAGCAGCGGCAAGGTTTCGTCGAAAATTCGCCCTTTGGACAGGGCCAGGGTGATCGTGGGCATGTGGCTCACCTGATGCGTTCGATGTCCGCGCCGATGGCACGCAGCTTGGTTTCCATCTGGTCGTAACCGCGGTCAAGATGGTAGATCCGGTCTACGATCGTTTCTCCGTCGGCCACGAGCCCGGCAATCACCAGACTGGCCGACGCGCGCAGGTCCGTGGCCATCACCGTCGCGCCGGACAGGCGCTCCACGCCTTCCACGACAGCGACCTTGCCGTCGATCTGGATGCGAGCGCCCAGGCGCATGAGTTCACTCACGTGCATGAAACGGTTCTCGAAAATCGTCTCGGTGACCGTGCTGGTCCCTTGGGCGATGCAGTTCAATGCCATGAACTGGGCCTGCATGTCTGTCGGGAAGCCGGGGTACTCGGTGGTGCGGAAGCTCTGTGCCTTGAGGCGACCTTCGCTGCGGACGCGAATGAAACCTTCTCCCGCTTCGATGACAGCGCCGGCCTCACGCAGCTTGTCAATGACCGCTTCGAGGTGGTCAGCGCGCCCGTGCCGCAACACGACCTCTCCACCAGTTGCGGCGACGGCGCAGAGGAAGGTTCCCGCCTCGATCCGGTCGGCAACCACCTGGTGGCGACAACCATGCAGGCGTTCGACGCCCTGGACATGGATACGGCTGGTGCCATGGCCTTCGATCCTCGCCCCCATAGCGATCAGCATCTCGGCCAGATCCGGGATCTCTGGCTCCTGGGCGGCGTTTTCCAGCACCGTCTCGCCATCCGCCAGCGCAGCGGCCATCAGGAAGTTCTCGGTACCGGTCACCGTCACCATGTCGGTGGCAATGCGGGCCCCCTTGAGTCGGCTGCGACCCGACGGCAGACGGGCCACCATGTAGCCATGCTCCACCACGATGTCGGCACCCATGGCCTGTAAGCCCTTGATGTGCTGATCCACGGGCCTGGCGCCGATGGCGCACCCCCCCGGCAGCGACACCCTGGCGTGTCCGAAACGGGCCAGCAAGGGGCCGAGCACCAGCACGGACGCACGCATGGTCTTGACCAGTTCGTACGGTGCTTCCGGGGTGATCGGTCCGCCAGCGTGGAAATCCATGCCCCCACGCTCGCCATGGGTCGCCGTGCGCACGCCCATATGGTCGAGCAAGGACCTCATCGTGGCGATGTCCCGCAGCCGCGGCACATTCGTCAAGGTGACGGGCTCATCGGTCAGCAGGGTGGCACAGAGTTCGGGCAAGGCCGCATTCTTGGCCCCGGAAATCTCCACCTCACCGTGCAGGGTCCGCCCCCCCGTGATGCGCAGTTTGTCCATGGTCTTGCTCTCAGCCTCGGGCAGCCCATTCGGCTGGCGTGAAGGTTTTCATCGACAGCGCATGCACCTCATCATTGTGGATACGCTGTCCCAGGGTGGCGTAGACCTTCTGGTGGCGCGCGATCGACCGCATGCCCTCGAAGGCCGGCGATACGACGACGGCGGCCCAGTGGCGGCCATCACCAGTGACCTCTATGTGTTCGCAAGGCAGACCCTCGCGGATGATGGACTCGATCTGGTCAGCAGTCATGGGAAGGAAGAGAAATGGGCGTCAGTGACGGATCTTGTAGCCGGTGCGAAGCAGGTGCAACGCCAGAAAAGCCACCACGGCAAGCGCAGCGCTGACGATCCCCAGACTCAGCCAGGGTGACACGTCGCTGACGCCGAAGAAGCCGTACCGGAAGCCGTCGATCATGTAGAAGAACGGGTTGAGATGGCTGACAGTCTGCCAGAACGCCGGCAGCGAATGGATCGAATAGAACACCCCTGACAGGAACGTCATGGGCATGATGATGAAATTCTGGAACGCCGCCATCTGGTCGAACTTTTCGGCCCACAGCCCGGCGATCAGACCCAGCGTTCCGAGCAGCGCCGCGCCCAGGAACGCAAACACCAGCACCCAGAGCGGCGCCAGTATGGGCGGCTGCGCGTACCACCAGGTCAGCAGCATCACCCCAAGGCCGACGGCCAGACCACGCACCACCGACGATCCCACGTAGGCCACGAACCAGGCCCGGTGAGACAGGGGGGTGAGCATCAGGAACACAAGGTTGCCCATGATCTTGCTCTGGATGAGCGAGGAACTGCTGTTGGCAAAGGCATTCTGGAGCACGCTCATCATCACCAGGCCCGGCAACAGGAAGGCGGTGTAGTTCACCTGACCGTAGACCTTCTCGCTGTCCTCGAGCACATGGCCGAAGATCATCATGTAGAGGATGGCCGTGATCACCGGCGCCGCCACGGTCTGGAAGCCCACCTTCCAGAACCGAAGGACCTCTTTGTAGAACAGGGTCTGCCAGCCGTTCACGAACGCGCCTCCGCTTGGGCAGCCTGTGCAGCGCCCCCCATCACATCGATGAAGACATCCTCCAGATCGGGTTTGCGAATCTCGATGTCTTCGGCCACCACACCGCTTTCACGGACACGAGCGAGCAGTTGCTCCACCTCCAAGGCGCTGTGCGCCGGCAACTGAACCACCCGGCCAGTGACACGGGCGTGTACCAGCAGATCATCGGGCAGGGACTGGTCCGTCTTGAAGCGCAGCACATTGGATGAGGCGCGTCGAAGGAGCTCGGAGGTTTTCTCCAGCGCGACCACCCGGCCCTGCTTGAGCATGGCAATACGGCCGCACAGCGCCTCGGCTTCTTCCAGGTAATGGGTGGTGAGCAGCACCGTGCTGCCCTCGCGATTGAGGCGGGACACAAACTGCCAGAGCGTCTGTCGCAACTCGACGTCCACCCCGGCCGTGGGTTCATCCAGCACGATCACGGGTGGACGGTGGACCAGCGCCTGCGCCACCAGCACACGCCGCTTCATGCCACCCGAGAGCTGGCGCATGTTCGCCTGGGCCTTGTCGGCCAGACCCAAGCCTTCCAGAAGCTCATCGATCCAGGCATCGTTGTGGCGGATGCCGAAGTAGCCCGACTGAAGCCTGAGCGTCTCTCGGACATTGAAAAAGGGATCGAACACGAGTTCCTGTGGCACCACGCCCAACTGACGGCGCGCAGACGGGTAGTCAGCCTGCACATCATGCCCGTTGACGGTCACCTTGCCGCCGCTGGGCTGGGTGAGACCTGCCAGAATGCTGATCAGCGTGGTCTTGCCGGCGCCATTGGGGCCCAGCAGACCGAAGAACTCCCCAGGTTCGATATCGAACGAAACGCCATCCAGCGCCTTGAAGGTGCCGCGTGCGCTCTGGTAGGTCTTGGATACGTTTTGGAAAGATACGGCGGGCATCGCGCGGGCGGTCCGAACCGGCGGCATGCGAGCCGCCTCAGGCTGAGGAACCTGACATTTTAGGCCAAGGGGAGGGGCCGGACAGCCGGGCTGTAGAAAGACCCGGCCTATGACATCAGGCCGCGGTGACCGAAGGAATGTCGAGCAGGGTGTCGACCCCGTAGAGGCGAACCAGCGACGTCAGGCGCTCCGGCCAGTTCACGATACCGAGTTCGCGCCCTCGAAGAAGCTGGTGGCGACGCAACTCCAGCAGGACAGCCACCGCCGACGTGTCGAAATCATGCAGAGCCGCTGCATCGAGGACGACCACGGCATCCTCGGTCGCTGACAGCGCAGACTGGAGCTCTGTCAGCACCGAAGATGCCCGTTCGATGGTCAGCCGCGAAGGCAACGCCAGGCGAGGAAGCAACTGCTCGTTCACAGCGGGCTCAACCTGCCTTGGGAGAAGCACCGGCCTTGTTTCGCTGGGCCAACGACTGGATCAGGCCATCAATGCCTTTGGCAGAGATTTCCTGGGCAAACTGCGAACGGTAGGTTTCCACCAGCCAGACGCCCAGCACATTCAGGTCATAGATCTTCCAGCCCTGCTCGGTCTTCTCCAGGCGGTAATCCAGCTGGATCGGCTCTCCCTTGCCGCGCACCTCGCTGCGGACCACGACTTCCTTGTCTTCCGGGCGGGCACGCATCGGACGGAAGCTCAGGGTCTGATCCTTCACCTCACCGAGAGCGCCCGAATAGGTGCGCACCAGCAAGGTCTTGAATTCGTCCTGCAGGGCCTTCTGCTGCTCCGGCGTGGCCTGGCGCCAGTACCGACCCACGGCAGACGAGGTCATGCGGGTGAAGTTCACATTGGGCATGATCTTGCTGTCGACCAGCGCCACGATGCGGTTGGTGTCTCCCGCCTGAATGGCGGGGTCGGCCTTGATCGCGGCAAGCACTTCATTCGAAATCCGTTTGACCAGTTCGTCCGGTGCCTCCTGGGCAGCCTGCACGGACATGGTCGAAATCGTCGAGACGGCCATCACGGCAGCCACCAACCATTGGCGTCTTTTCATCATGGTGTTGTTTTCCTTTCCGGGCCAGTGCCCTGTCCACAGGTTTGCCAGAGGCGCCCATCATGGAACACCTGCATGTCGGCAAAACCCCTATTTGTCAGTATCTGTATCGCGCTGGATCCCGATGCCGTTGCCCATCTGCTCCTGGGCATGCTCGATCTGGCTGTCGCGACGCTGGAGGTAGACATCCCGTGTGAAGCTGTACTTGTCCAAGGCAACCCCTTCGAGCATGGAAGTGGCTCTCAGCAGGTTGGTGCGTGTGTCCACAAGCCTGAGCACATACAGGCTGTTGCGTGTCGGAATGTGCTCCAGCTGCTGGACCAGATCTCCTCGGGACTCGATGCTCGTGCCTGCGACGTCACGGATGGTCGAGGGGCCCATGAACGGGAGCACCAGGTAGGGGCCGGCCGGGACACCCCAGCGACCCAGGGTCAGGCCAAAGTCGAGTTTGGTCCGCTCGATACCCATCTCGGAGGCGATGTCGAGCAGCCCACCCAGACCGAAAACGGTATTGACGCTGACGCGCAGCCAGTTTTCAGCCGCTTCACGCGGACGAAGCTGAAGCACCGCATTGGCCGTCGACCACACATCACCCAGGTTGCCGAAGAAATTGCTCACACCGGTTCGCACCGGATCTGGCGTCACATCCCGGTAGGCAATCGCCACCGGCTTGACGACCGCTTCGTCCACCACCTCGTTGAAACGGTACACATCCCGGTTGAAGGTCTCGAACGGATCCTGTGGATGGGCATCCGGGCGGGTCGCACAGCCCACCGATACCGCCACCACCACGGAAAGCAGCGCCCACCGGGTCATCCGCTGAAGCATGGAAGAAAACGTTGAGGACATGACACAAGAATCCGAAGGATGGCAGGCCGTCATTCGCCCTGGCTTGAACCGCTGTCCGCCGCCCGGTTGAACAGGAACTGACCAATGAGGTTCTCCAGCACGACGGCCGACTGGGTCTGTGTGATCACATCGCCCGCCGAAAGGTTCTCCACGGCGCCACCCGGCTCGATACCGACATACTGGTCGCCCAGCAGACCCGAGGTCAGGATCTTGGCCGACGAATCCTTGGGAAACGCCATCGCTTTGCTGATTTCCAGCGTCACCAGACCCTGAAAGGTCTGGGGATCCAGGGTCACGCCCGTCACGCGCCCGACATTCACGCCGGCCGAACGAACGGCAGCCCTGGCCTTGAGGCCGCCGACGTTGTCGAACCGGGCCTGCACCACATAGGTGTCGCCACTGGTCGTGAAACTGGCCAGGTTGGCCGCCTTGAGCGCAAGAAACAGCAGTGCCGCAGCCCCCAGGAGGACAAACAGGCCGACGAGGATTTCGGTGGTTCGCTTGTTCATGAATGATTACCTTGTCAGGGGGTGGAGAACATCAGTGCCGTCAGGATGAAGTCCATCGCAAGCACCCCCAGCGAAGAGGTCACCACGGTTCTCGTGGTGGCATAGGCGACGCCCTCGGGGGTCGCTTCGGTTTCATAGCCCTGATAGAGCGCCACCGCGGTGCAGATGACGCCAAAGACCATGCTCTTGACCACGCCGTTGCCCACGTCCCGCCAGACGTCAACGCCGTTTTGCTGGATCGCCCAGAAGTTGCCCGCATCGATGCCGATCAGACCCACGGCCACCAGCCAGGCACCCAGAATGCCGATGGCCGAAAACAGCGCCGCGAGCAAGGGCATCGAGATGACACCGGCCAGGAAACGCGGCGCCAGCACCCGTTTGCGCGGATCAATCGCCATCAGTTCCATGGCCGAGATTTGTTCACCTGCCTTCATCAGACCGATTTCGGCCGTCAGCGAGGTGCCGGCCCGACCCGCAAACAACAGTGCCGTGACCACCGGGCCCAGTTCGCGCACCAGGGAGAGGTTGACCACCAATCCCAGCGATTCAGCTGCACCAAAGTTCGTCAGCGTGTTGTACAGCTGCAATGCCAGCACGAAACCCACCGCCAACCCCGATGCCAGGATGATGATGAGCGAACGGTTGCCGATGGCATGAACCTGCTTGACCACCAGACCGAAGCGCCCCAGGGCCGACGGCACAGCCTTGAGAAGCTCAAGGAAAAAAATGGCGCCATGTCCCCAGGACGCGAGCACATCCAGGGCCCTGCGCCCCAGCCATTGAAGAAAATTCACCGGACCACCTCCAGGCCGAAATCGGCTGCCACGGGGGGCGCCGGATAGTGGAACTTGACCGGACCATCGGGTTCGCCGCGCACGAACTGACGAACCTCGGGATCTGTGCTGTCCATCAGCTCAGCGGGGGTACCTTGAGCGACCAGACGACCACCCGCGGCCATCAGCACGACCCAGTCGCTGATGGCCATGCACTGCGGCACATCATGGGAAATCAGCAGCGTGGTGGCACCCGTGACATCGGTCAGGGTGCGGATCAGCTTGGCCGCCACCCCCATGGACACCAGATCGAGGCCGGCGAAGGGCTCGTCGTACATGATCAGTTCCGGGTCAAGGGCGATGGCACGGGCCAGCGCCACCCGACGACCCATGCCACCGGACACTTCACTGATCTTCAGCCCCGCGGCTCCGCGAAGCCCGACCGCGTTGAGCTTCATCAGGACGATGTCCTTGATGAGCGCCTCTGGCAGGTCCGTCATCTCGCGCAAGGGAAAAGCCACGTTGTCGAACACCGACAGGTCGGTGAACAGCGCCCCGAACTGGAACAGCATGCCCAAGCGGCGGCGCAAGCGGAACAGCTGTGCCTTGTCACGCGTGTTGATGACCTCGCCGTCGAACACCACCCGACCGCTGTTGGCGGGATGCACGCCACCAATCAGCCGCAGCAGAGTGGTCTTGCCACAGCCCGAGCCCCCCAGGACGGCCGTCACCTTGCCCCTTGCAAACTGCAGGGACAGGTCGTTGAGGATGGTGCGTCGGCTGTCGTAGCCGAACGTCACGTGGTCGATCTCGATAAAGGGTGATGAGGTCATGCCAGGCGGCGGGATCCCGGGGAAACCCGGATTGTCGCATGGTCATGAAAAGCCCCTCGAAACCACGGACTCAAACAATTTGTGAACAAAAGCAATAAAGCCGGCATTCCTCCATATTCAGGAGGCGTGCCGGCTGTCGCCAAGAATCGGACGATATCAGCGTGGGAGGTCGGAATAGCCCATCAGGAACTCGTCAACGGCGCGGGCGGCCTGACGGCCTTCCCGGATGGCCCAGACCACCAGAGACTGTCCTCGGCGCATGTCCCCGGCCGCGAACACCTTGGCCACATTGGTCGCATAGCCACCGGTGAATTCGGTCGTCGCCCTGGCGTTGCCTCGGGCGTCCTTGTCCACACCAAAGGCGTCGAGCACGCTGGCGACCGGGTTCACAAAGCCCATGGCCAGCAGCACGAGGTCGGCCTTGTACTCTTTCTCGGTGCCCGGCACCTCGATGAACTTGCCGTCCTTGAACTCGACGTGCACCGTCTTCAGGCCGGTGAGCTTGCCGTTCTTGCCGATGAACTCCTTGGTGGAGATGGCGAACTCGCGCTGGAGGATGCCCTTCTCGGCGCTCTCCTCGTGGCTGGAGCTGGTGCGCAGCTTCAGGGGCCAGTAGGGCCACACCAGGGGCTTGTCTTCCTGCTCGGGCGGCTGCGGCATGAGCTCGAACTGCGTCACGCTCAGGGCGCCATGGCGGGTGCTGGTGCCCACACAGTCGGAGCCGGTGTCGCCACCGCCGATGACGATGACGTGCTTGCCGTCGGCGCGAAGCTGGTTCTTGAGCTTGTCGCCTGCGTTGACCTTGTTCTGCTGGGGCAGGAACTCCATGGCAAAGTGCACGCCATCCAGATCACGGCCGGGCACCGGCAGGTCACGGCTCTGCTCGGCGCCGCCGGTCAGCACCACGGCGTCGAACTGCGCCTTGAGTTCGTCGGCACTGATCACCGTCTTGGCGTCGTTCGTGACCTTGCTGCCCTCGGGCATGGCGCCGATCAGGGTACTGGTCTTGAACACCACGCCCTCGGCTTCCATCTGTGCCACGCGGCGATCGATGTGCGACTTCTCCATCTTGAAGTCGGGAATGCCGTAGCGCAGCAGACCGCCGATGCGGCTGTTCTTCTCGAACACCGTCACATCGTGGCCCACGCGCGCCAGCTGCTGCGCGGCCGCCAGGCCAGCCGGGCCGGAGCCGACCACCGCCACCTTCTTGCCCGTTTTGTGCTTGGGCGGCTGAGGCTGAACCCACCCATTGGCCCAGGCCTTGTCGATGATGGCGTGCTCGATGGACTTGATGCCCACCGCGTCGCCGTTCACGTTGATGGTGCAAGCAGCCTCGCAAGGCGCGGGGCAGATGCGTCCGGTGAACTCCGGGAAGTTGTTGGTGCTGTGCAGCACGGTGATGGCGTTCTGCCAGTCCCCCTGGTACACGAGGTCGTTGAAGTCAGGAATGATGTTGTTGACCGGGCAGCCGTTGTTGCAGAACGGCGTGCCGCAGTCCATGCAGCGTGCGCCCTGGATCTTGGCCTGGCTGTCGTCCAGCGCAACCACGAATTCCTTGTAGTGCTTCAGGCGTTCGGCAACGGGCTTGTAGCCCTCTTCCAGACGCTCATATTCCATGAAGCCGGTGACTTTTCCCATGATGAATGGTCCTGCGTGGGGTGGATTTTTACTTGGCGGGAGCCGCTTGTTTCTTGGCGCTGCTCTGCGCCTTGCCGGTGGCAGCCACAGCCGCCTTCTTGGCGTTGATCTCGGCCAGGGCGCGCTTGTACTCGGTCGGGAAGACCTTCACGAACTTCGAGCGGGCGGTGGTCCAGTTGTCCAGCAACTCGCGGGCGCGCTTGCTGCCCGTCCAGCGGTTGTGGTCTTCGAGCAGCTTTTTCAGCTGGGCCTCATCGGTCTGGTCGCGGTGCCACACGGCGCGGTCGATCGTGGCCTCCTGCTCGGCGGCCGGCAGCACCTTGTCGAGCGCAACCTGGGCAGTATTGCACCGCTGGGCGAACAGGCCGTCCTCGTCGTACACATAGGCCACGCCACCACTCATGCCGGCGGCGAAGTTGCGGCCGGTCTTGCCCAGCACCACCACGGTGCCTCCGGTCATGTACTCGCAACCATGGTCACCCGTACCTTCAACCACGGCCGTGGCGCCAGACAGGCGCACGGCAAAACGCTCGCCGGCCACGCCGCTGAAGAAGGCCTCGCCGCTGGTGGCACCGTACATCACCGTGTTGCCGACGATGATGTTGCGCGCCGCGTCGCCGCGGAAGTCGATGCTCGGGCGCACCACCACACGGCCGCCCGACAGCCCCTTGCCGGTGTAGTCGTTGGCGTCACCGATCAGGTACAGCGTGATCCCGTTACACAGGAAGGCACCGAAAGACTGGCCACCCGTGCCTTCGAGCTGGATGCGGATGGTGTCATCGGGCAGCCCTTCAGGGTGCACCTTGGTCACCGCGCCCGAGAGCATGGCACCCAGCGAGCGGTTGACGTTGCGCGCCACCTCGATGAACTGGACCTTTTCGCCCCTCTCGATGGCGGGCTTGCTCTTGGCGATCAGCACGTTGTCGAGCGACTTCTCCAGGCCATGCTCCTGCGTCTGCACATGCAGGCGCGGCACATCGGCCGGCACATCGGGGGTGGCCAGCAGGCGGCTGAAGTCCAGACCTCGGGCCTTCCAGTGCTCGATGCCCTTCTTCATGTCCAGCAGTTCAGCGCGACCGATCAGGTCGTCGAACTTGCGGATGCCCAGCTGGGCCATGATCTGGCGGGCTTCCTCGGCGACGAAGAAGAAGTAGTTGACCACGTGCTCGGGCTTGCCCGAGAACTTCTTGCGCAGCTCCGGGTCCTGCGTGGCCACGCCCACCGGGCAGGTGTTGAGGTGGCACTTGCGCATCATGATGCAGCCCTCAACGACCAGCGGTGCGGTGGCGAAGCCGAACTCGTCGGCGCCCAGCAGCGCGCCGATGACCACATCGCGACCGGTCTTCATCTGGCCATCAGCCTGCACACGGATGCGGCCGCGCAGGCGGTTGAGCACCAGGGTCTGCTGGGTTTCGGCCAGGCCGATTTCCCAGGGCGAACCGGCGTGCTTGATGGACGACCAGGGCGAAGCGCCCGTGCCGCCGTCGTGACCGGCGATCACCACGTGGTCGGCCTTGCACTTGGCCACGCCCGCGGCGATGGTGCCCACGCCCACTTCGGACACCAGCTTGACGCTGATGTCGCTGTGCGGCGCCACGTTCTTCAGGTCGTGGATCAGCTGGGCCAGGTCTTCGATCGAGTAGATGTCGTGGTGCGGCGGGGGCGAGATCAGGCCCACGCCCGGCACGCTGTGTCGCAGCTTGCCGATGTATTCAGACACCTTGCCGCCGGGCAGCTGCCCGCCTTCACCGGGCTTGGCACCCTGGGCCATCTTGATCTGGATCTGATCGGCGCTGGCGAGGTATTCGGCCGTGACGCCGAAACGGCCAGAGGCCACCTGTTTGATCTTCGAGCGCAGCGAATCGCCATCCTGCAGCGGGTAGTCCACCTCGAAAATGTTGCCCAGCAGATCGGACATGGTCTGACCCTGCTTGATCGGGATGCCCTTGAGCTCGTTGCGGTAGCGCAGCGCGTCCTCGCCGCCTTCGCCGGTGTTGCTCTTGCCGCCGATGCGATTCATGGCCACGGCCAGCGTGGCATGCGCCTCGGTGGAGATGGAGCCCAGCGACATGGCGCCGGTGGCAAAGCGCTTGACGATTTCCTTGGCCGGCTCGACCTCGTCAAGCGGGATGGCCTTGGACGGATCGATCTTGAACTCGAACAGACCGCGCAGCGTCATGTGGCGGCGGTTCTGGTCGTTGATGATCTGCGCGTATTCCTTGTAGGTGCTGAAGTTGTTGGCACGCGTGCTGTGCTGCAGCTTGGCGATCGCATCCGGCGTCCACATGTGCTCTTCGCCGCGGGCGCGCCAGGCGTACTCGCCACCGGCATCCAGCATGTTGGCCAGCACCGGGTCGTCGCCATAGGCGGCCTTGTGCATGCGGATGGCTTCCTCGGCGATCTCGAACACGCCGATGCCTTCCACGCGGCTGGCGGTGCCGGTGAAGTACTTGGCCACCGTCTCGCTGTTCAGGCCGATGGCCTCGAA
>JAJPEW010000112.1 GCA_021166755.1 Hydrogenophaga sp.
CGTGCCGCAACCTTCCAGACATGCCGTGGAACCGGCTTTGCCGGGCCACAGGCATGGTCCCCCTGTCAGGGGGAAGCCGCGTCAGCGGCGCAGGGGGTCAAGCGCTTTCAGCGCTTGTTGCGAATCGGCACGTTCATTTCCTCGGGCTTGATCTCCCGCACCAGCTCCGGCACACCCCAGGGGAAAGCAGGATCCACCTTGATCTTGAAGTGGTACATGCTCTGCATGGCCTGGTGGTCTTCCTTGCGGAAGGTCATCGTGCCCTTGGGCGTCTCGAAGCTCATGCCCTCCATCGTCTTGATGAGGGTGTCGGTCTTGGTGTCGCCGTTGGTCTTCTTCAGCGCCGTGACCACCGCCATGGCCGAGCTGAAACCACCCGCGGTGAAGAAATCCGGCGGCGACTTGAACTGCTTGTAGTGCTCGGCGACCAGCGCCTCGTTTACCGGGTTCTTCGGGATGCCGAAGTAGTAGTAGGTGGCCCCCTCCATGCCCGGGAAATTCTTGTAGTTGGCCATGGCCGGCAGGATGTTTCCGCCCGTGGCGATCTCGATGCCATAGCGCTTGAGATCCAGGTCAGCGATCTTGAACGGGTTGCCCGCGCCTGCCCAGATGATGAAGATCACCTTGCGGCCCGGCTGGTCCTTGAGCTTGTCGATCAGGCGCTGGGCACCGGCGGTGAAGTCCGTGGTGTTGGTGGGCAGGTACTCTTCATGCACCAGCTTGGCGGTCTTGATGGCATCCTTGAAGGCCTTGACGCCGTCCCGACCAAATGCGTAATCCTGCGCCAGGGTGGCAATCACCGTGCCCGGCTTGTCCAGCGCCACCGCGTTGGAGATGGCGTCCTGGCTGCTGTTGCGGCCGGTGCGGAAAATGTACTTGTTCCACTTGTCACCGGTGATGGAGTCGGCCACGGCGGGCTCCACCAGCAGGATCTTGCGGTATTCCTCGGCCACGGGCAGCAGGGCCAGGGCCACACCCGAGCTGGTCGGGCCGATCGCCAGATCGGCCTTGTCGTCGCTGTACGCCGCGGCCAGCAGGCTCTTGCCCAGGTCAGGCTTGCCCTGATCGTCCTTCTCGATGACGACGATCTTCTTCCCGCCCACGGTCATGGTGCCGCCGGTGGCGTGGTTCAGGCCCATCATGAGACCGGTCTGGGTCTGCTTGCCATAGGCCTCCAGCGGACCGGTCTTGCTGTAGATGTGCGCGATGCGGATCTCACCCGATTTGGACTGGGCGAACGAGAGGGTAGCGGCCGTGCAGGCAAGGGCCAGCACCGCAAGACGGCGGGTGGTCTGGATCATGACTTGTCTCCTGTTGGGGTGAATCTGCTGACGCGGTGCGCCATGCCTTCATTCATCAGCAGAAGTCATGCCAGCTCAAAACCCGTTGAATTTCAAAGATTTTTTCAGAGATCGAGGTTGTATGTCTGATTTTTGGACAGGCATTTGTGCTCAGGCATGTCTATTTTTCAGACATATGTCTGATTTTCAGACATCCAACCCCATTCATGCAACTTGTCATAGAAACTGGCGCGCGACATGCCCAACAAGCGGGCAGCGGCAGCCCGGTTGCCCTGCGTCTGTGACAGCGCGGTCTTCACCGCCCGCTGCTCTACCGCTCGCACCTGTTCAGCCAGCGTGAGTCCGGGTCGTGCGACCGGATCTGCCGAGGCGGCAGCGTCGTCCATGGCCGACGACAGTGGCGGTTCGATGCGATCGAGGCCGGCTTCCCGCAACACCTGCTCCACCGCAGCACGCGCGATGCGCCCGGACTCGCTGCGAAGCGCCAGCTGTTCCAGCACGTTGCGCAACTCACGGATGTTGCCGCGCCAGGTCTGGGCCTGCAGCAGGGACATGGCATCTGGCGCCACCTCCAGCTGCGCCTGAGCACCACGTGCGGCAATGTCCTCGCTCAGGGCCTCCACCAGCAGCGGGATGTCATCACGACGTTCCCGCAGGGGGGGCACACGCACCGGCAACACATTGAGGCGGTAGTACAGATCCTCACGGAACTGGCCATCGCGCACCAACCGCTGCAGGTCTCGCGATGTGGCCGCCACCACGCGCACATCGCAGCGCACGATGCGGTTGGAGCCCAGTGGCTCGATCTCGCCGTCCTGCAGGGCCCGCAGCAACTTCACCTGAACCGCCATGGGCATGTCGCCCAGTTCATCCAGGAAGAGCGTGCCGCCATCAGCCAGCTTGAACTTGCCGTCCCTGCCCTTGCGGTCGGCACCGGTGTAGGCCCCGGGCGCCACCCCGAAGAACTCGGCCTCCATCAGGGCCTCAGGAACCGCAGCCATGTTGACGCTGACGAAAGGACGCCCCGCACGGGGTGATGCTGCATGGATGGCGTGCGCCAGCAACTCCTTGCCGGTCCCCGTCTCCCCGAGCAACAGCACCGGACTGGGCGACTGTGAGGCCCGCCGAGCCTGCCGCTTGACCTCCTGCGCCGCCGCGCTGGTGCCCACGAAGCTGGCAAACGTGTACTTGGCCCGCCGCTGGCTCGCCAGTTCCCGGCGCGCCTCGTTCAGATCCTGCTCCAGCCGCGCAAATTTCGTGATCAGCGGCTGCAATGTCGTCTCCGGGTGATCGAAGAGCACGATGCCCAGCACCCCGATCACCTCGCCGCCGTCGTCCCGCAGCGGAATCCGGGACACCACAAACGTACCGGCCCGGTTGTTCAGCAGATCAATCAGGATGGGCTTGCCCGTGGCCAGCACCTGATGCATCTGGGTGTTCTGCACCACGCTGGACACCGGGTGCCCGACGAAATCCTCCTCCCGCTCGAACCCGAGTGCCGGCAGGAAACGACGGTACTGATCGTTGATCCAGACCACGCGGGCATTGCGGTCCACCAGCATCATCCCTTCGCTGGCGTTGGCAAACAGGTCGAACATCGACCGCGCAGCCAGCTCCAGAATGCTCTGCGCGTCGCGCGGTAGTCGGTTGTCGGCGCTCATGCCCGCATGTTAGCGCCGACCACCGGGCCTCAGGCCCTGCGATGCCAGGCCAGCACGCGTGGCGTGATGAGCACCAGGGCAATGACCACCAGCAGGGTCGCGGACAGGGGCCGCTCCACGAACACCATCCAGCTGCCCTGCCCGATCGACATCGCATTGCGGAACTGCGCCTCGGCCAGCGGCCCCAGGATCAGCCCGACAATGACCGGGGCGACCGGAAAGTCGAATCGCCGCATGGCCACGCCCAGCAGGGCCAGACCGTACATCAAGAACAGGTCGAAACTGCTCTGGCGCATGCCGTAGACCCCCACCGTGGCAAAGATCAGGATGCCGGCGTACAGCGGGGCCTTGGGAATCTTCAGCAGCTTGACCCACAACCCCACCAGCGGCAGGTTGAGCACCAGCAGCATCACGTTGCCGATGTAGAGCGACGCAATCAGCGCCCACACCAGGGCCGACGAGGTCTGGAACAGTTGCGGTCCGGCGTTGATGCCGTAGTTTTGCAGGGCATTGAGCAGGATCGCGGCCGTGACCGAGGTCGGGATGCCCAGGGTCAGCAGGGGTACCAGGGTGGCGGTCACGGCCGAGTTGTTGGCCGCTTCGGGGCCGGCCACTCCCTCGATCGCCCCCGTGGTGCCGAACTCCTTCTGGTGCTCGGGAGCGGCCAGTTTGCGCTCGGTGGCGTAGCTCAGGAAGGTCGGGATCTCCGAACCGCCGGCAGGAATGGTGCCGAAGGGAAAGCCGATGGCGGTGCCACGCAGCCAGGCCGGCCACGACCGGCGCCACTCGGCACGGGTCATGTGCGCACGGTTCATCCGGTTCATGCTGGTGACCGACCGTCCCTCATACAGCGCGTTGTAGAGTGCTTCGGACACCGCAAACAGGCCGACCGCCACCAGCACCACCTCCACGCCGTCCATGAACTCCATGACGCCGCCGGTGTAGCGCACCTGCCCGGTGATCTGGTCGATGCCCACCAGCCCCATGGCCAGGCCCGCAAACAGCGCGGTCAGACCACGCAGCGTGCTCTGCCCCAGCACGGCGCTGACCGTCGTGAATGCCAGCAGCATCAGGCAGAAATACTCCGGCGGCCCCAGCGTGACCGCAAACTCGGCCAGGAAAGGGGCGAACAGCGTCACCAGCACCGTGGCAAAAGTGCCGGCCACAAAAGAGCCGATCGCCGAGGTGGCCAGCGCCGCGCCCGCCCGCCCGCTCTTGGCCATCTTGAAGCCCTCCAGGGCCGTCACCATGGTCCCGGTCTCGCCCGGCGTGTTCAGCAGGATCGAGGTGGTCGAGCCGCCGTACATGGCCCCATAGTAGATGCCGGCAAAGAAGATCATCGAGGCGGTGGGCTCCACCTGCCCGGTGATCGGCAGCAGCATCGCCACGGTCACGGCCGGCCCCAGGCCGGGCAGCACACCGATGGCGGTACCCAGCGCACAGCCGGCCAGCGCCCACAGCAGGTTGACAGGTGTCGCCGCGGTGGCAAAACCACCGAGCAACTGGTTGAGGATGTCCATCATGTCACGGCCCCTTCAGATCCATCCCGTGGCCGTCAGGCCCGGCAGGCTCACCGCCAGCACCTTGGTGAACAGCCAGTAGGTCGGCGCAGCGATCAGCATGCCGGTCACCACATCGCGCACCACCTGCATCAACCCGCCACCAGCCTTGCCCTCGCTGATGCGCAGACCGCGCACCGCGAGCACAAAACAGAGGGCACAACTGAGGATGAAACCGATGGTGGTGATGAGCGCCGCGTTGCCCAGCACACCCGCCGACACCCAGGCCATGGCATGCCAGTCCCCGCGGGGCGCACCCGACGGCTCCTCCATGTCACGGTAACCGCCGGTCAAGGCCTCCCACACCAGCAGGGCTCCGCAGATGGCCATGGCCACGCAGACCAACCAGGGCAGGAAGTCGGGCCCCACGCCGGCATAACCGGCATCCGACGGAATCGCGGCAGCGCCCCAGGCCAGCAGCCCGGCCACCGCCAGGGCAGCCAGCCCCATGGCCACCTGCCCCGGCCGGTGATCCGGACGCGGTGCGGCCGGTGGTGTCTCGTGTGCCTGCATCATGGGGTCAGACCATGCCGGCGCGGACCATGGTCGCACGCAGGGCAGCAAAGTCGCGATCCACGAACTCGTCGAACGCCTTTCCAGTCAACAGGGCCGGGGTCCAGTTGTTCTTGGCCAGCGCGTCCTGCCACGCCTTGCTCTTCGTGGCCTTGATGACCATCTCGGTCAGCGCATCGCGCTGGGCGGAGGTGATGCCTGCAGCGCCATACACGCCGCGCCAGTTGCCGATCTCCACATCGATACCCTGCTCCTTGAGCGTCGGCACATCGATGCCCTTGATGCGTTGGCCCGAAGTGATGCCGATGGCGCGCATCTTGCCGCTCTCGATGTAGGGCTGGAACTCGCTGAATCCACTGCCCCCCACCGTGACGTTGCCGCCCAGGATGGCCGCCACGGCCTCGCCGCCCCCGCGGAAGGGTACGTAATTGATCTTGGAGGCAGGCACGCCCACGGCCTGGGCAATCTGTGCGGCCGCAATGTGCTCGGTGGCGCCACGGGAGCCACCGCCCCACTTCACACTGCCCGGGTCCTTCTTGAGCTGCTCGACCACATCCTTCATGGTCTTCAGCGGCGAACTGGCCGGCAGCACGAACACGTTGTATTCGGTGGTCAGACGCGCAATCGGTGTCAGCTGGGTGATGGACACCGGCGGCTTGCCGGTGATGATGCCGCCCAGCATCACGGCCCCCATCACCATCAGGGCGTTCGGATCACCCTTGCTGCCGTTGTAGAACTGCGCCAGACCGATGGCACCAGCCGCACCACCCTTGTTCTCGAAGCTCACATTGGACGCCACGCCGGCATCGCGCAAGGCCTCCCCCAGTGCCCGACCAGTGCCATCCCAGCCGCCGCCCGGATTGGCGGGAATCATCATCTTGACCGAAGCGCTCGCCCACGCCGTGTGCGGCAACGCACCGGCAGCGGCCAGTGCCGCCAGGGACTTGAGGAAAGTATCACGACGCATGCATGTCTCCTTGGTTGGGTAACGTGTCCGATCTTCCTGTCAGGCGCTGTCAAACGGCTGTCCAAACGCCTAGGGGAAACCCGAACACGCACCACGTCAACACAGGTACCGATAATCGTCGTCATGAAGCTTCTGCTCGTGGAAGACAACCCCTCGATGCGAACCACACTGCAGCGCACCCTGGAGAGGCGCGGCATGCAGGTATTCGCCTGCGATGACGGCGCCGCCGCGCTGTCGCAGTGGCGCAGCTGCCAACCCGATGTGGTGCTGCTGGATCTCAGTCTTCCCGGTCGTGACGGCTTGCAGGTGCTCGGCGACGCCCGCGCTGCGGGGCTCACCACGCCCGTCATCATCCTCACGGCGCGAGGCACGGTGGGCGACAAAGTCCTCGGACTCAATGCCGGCGCCGACGACTACCTGCCCAAACCGTTCGACCTCGACGAACTGGAAGCCCGGGTGCGCGCCCTGGCCCGCCGCTCCAGCGGTTCGGCAGTGGTGTCCGGCGATCCACCCCAGGGCTGGTGCGGCATGCGCATCGATCCCGAAAGCGGTGCGGTGTATCACGACGGGCAGCCGCTGGAGCTGGCACCCCGGGAACTGGCCATGCTGCGCGCCGTCCTGACCCGCCCCGGACAGGCCATTGCCAAGGAGCGGCTGTTCGAGCAGGTGTTTGCGGGCGAGGACCATGTCCAACCGGAAGCGATCGAGGTGGTCGCCTACCGCCTGCGCAAGAAGATCGCGCACACCGGCGCGCAACTGGTGACCCTGCGCGGCCTGGGCTACCTGCTGCGAACCGCGCCAGCATGAAATCCACCGCCGCCCGGGGCCGGAGCCTGTCGCTTCGGCGCACCTTGCTGCTGGGAATCCTGCTGCCGGTGTTCCTCTTTCTCATTGTCAACACCGTGGTGCTGTACCGCCAGGCACTCTCCTCGGCGGACACGGCCTATGACCGCACGCTGCTGGCGACCGCGAAATCACTGGGCGAACAGCTGGACGTGATGTCGGGCGCCTCCGGCGCACAAGTCCGGTCGACCTTGCTGTACTCAGCGCTGGAGGCCTTCGAGGCCGACAACCGCAGTCGCCTGTTCTACCGCGTCAATGGCTTCCGTGGCGAGATGGTGTCGGGCTTTCCCGATCTTCCCCCGGTTCGCGAACACCTGCCCGAGCAAAAAATCTACGCCGCCCTCGTGCATTTCTACGACGACCGCTACCGGGATGTCCCGGTTCGCATGGCCGTGCTGCTTCAGCCGGTGGCCGGTGCGGCGGGCCAGGGCATGGCCACCATCCAGGTGGCCGAAACACTGGAGCTGCGCCAGACACTGGCACGCCAGATCCTCATCGACACCCTGTGGCGACAGGCAGGCCTGGTCATGGTCATTGCGCTGGTGGTCGTGCTGGTGGTCCAGTGGGCCACCAGACCCGTCAGGGCCATCAGCCAGGTACTGGCGCAACGCAGCGAGAACGACCTGCATCCGCTGCCCGTGGACGATGCACCGCAGGAACTGCAACCGCTCATTGCGGCCACCAACCAGCACATGCAGCGACTGTCCCATCTGCTGGAGCACCAGAAGCGATTTGTACGGGATACCTCCCATCAACTGCGAACACCTCTGGCCGTGCTCAAGACCCAGGTGCAGTCGGCCCGCCGTGGTGACATCGAACCTGGCCAGGCCCTCCAGGAGATCGCCCGCACCGTCGAGGACGCCACCGAACTGGCCAACCAGATGCTGGCCCTGGCCAAAGTGGAACAGCTACGTCAGGACAAGGACGTCCCTGTCAGCGATTGGGCCGACATCGCCCGGCAGGTGGCGCTTGACCTGGCACCGCTGATGGCGCAGCGTGACCTCGACTTCTCCATCGAGACCGAGGCCACGCCGGTTCACTCCCACACCTGGGCCCTGCGCGAACTCACGCGCAACCTCTTGCACAATGCCATCGGCCATTGCCCCTCGCAAGGGACCCTGGGGATGAGCCTGCGAAACGAGGCAGGCATGGCCGTACTCACCATCAGTGACAGCGGTCCCGGCATTTCCGACGCATTGCGGGTGCGGCTGTTCGAGCCCTTCTCCACCGAGCGCCCGCACACCGGCTCACACCAGGGTGTCGGGTTGGGCCTGACCATCTGCCATGGCATCGTGCAGTCGCTCCATGGCAGCATCCACCTTGAAAACCGGCGTGACCGCACCCAAGTCCAAGGCTTGAACGCGGTGGTGAAACTGCCACTGGCCCCCTCCACCCCTCCCTCGTCCCCGACCGCATGAGCAAGCCGCCTTCCTCGCCCTCCAACGATGCCGCCCGGGTACGGCTGGACAAGTGGTTGTGGGCCGCACGGTTCTTCAAGACACGGGGACTGAGCAGCGAGGAGATCGACAAGGGACGCATCCAGGTCAACGGCCAACCCGCCAAGCCGGGCAAGGAGGTTCGCGTCGGTGATCGGATCGATATCCGCACCGGTTACGTCACCCGCACCGTGGAGGTGCTGGCGCTCAGCGGCGTGCGAGGGCCCGCCCCGGTCGCCGCGCTGCTGTATCGGGAAACCACCGAGTCGGTGGCTGCACGGGCGATGGCGGCCGAGCAGCGACGCCTGGCACCCGAACCCGCACTGAGTCTGAATCAGGGTCGACCCAGCAAGAAAGACCGTCGCTCCATCGAAAGGCTCAGACAGCCCTCAGGAGGTCAGTGGAATGAGCGCTGGAGCGCGTCGCTGGACGACTGAACAGCGCGGGGTCCTCAGCGCCGCCGCAACCCCAGCCACATCACCGCCCCCACCACGATCAGGCCACCGGCCACCTGCATCAGCGCAATCGTCTGACCCAGCAGCAACCAAGCCAGCACCAGCGCAAAAATGGGCTCCACATTCATGATGGCCGAGTTGCCCACCACGCCCAGGCGCGGCAGTACGGTGAACATGATGGTGAATGCAGTGCCGTACAGCATGGTCAAGCCCGCCAGACCCCACCAGCCCACCGTTGCCTGAGGCAACTGCAAGCCCCCCTGAAAGCCGACCCCCACCAAAGCCAGCGCGGCAACAATGCCCATGGTGCATGCCGTGCGCAGTCTTCCATCCAGCCCGGCGGTGCCGTGCTGAGTCAGCACGAGCGCGCAGCCGAACGTGGCGGCAGCCACCAGGGCAAAGGCCACGCCCGCCCCGATGCGCCCCCAGTGCTCGACGGCCCCCAGACCGGATGTGGCACCCGCCACATCCAGAGCCATCGCCAGGCCGAGCAGCATCACCGGCATGACGCGCAGCACGAGGGGATCCGGCCGCTCGCCATACAGCGCACGTGCCCACAGCGCGGTCCAGAGGGGATAGGAATTGAAAGCCAGCAAGGCCAGCGCCACCGGCAATCGGGCCACAGCCGAGTACAGACAGAGACTCTGCACCGCCACCAGCAGTCCGATCAGCCACAGCGTTCGGCGCTGGCCCGCAGGCACATGCAGGGCAGCCCCCGACAGGCGCAGGATCGCCAACACCACCAGCGCCGTCACACCGCTGCGAAACGCCACGGCCGTGGATACGGAGACCCCATGGTCAAAGGCAAAGCGTGCGGCGACGTGATTCGCGCCCATCATCAGGGCGATCAGCAGCAGTGTCGCGAATGCGGGTCCCGACAGTGGGCGGACAGCGTGGGAGGTGGCCATGGCGACAGTGATCAGGTAAAGAAAAACCCCCAAGCAAACAAGTCACTTGGGGGTTTCTGATTGGCGGAGTGAGAGGGATTCGAACCCTCGATGAGGCTCTACACCCCATACTCCCTTAGCAGGGGAGCACCTTCGGCCACTCGGTCATCACTCCGGAACTGCATATTATGCCTCAACTTTTTGGCCGTTTGAGCAGCCGCTTCGGCAAATGTGCAACCCGTCTCAGCGGGCGATGGTGTCGGCCGTCTGATCGAGGTCGAACTCGCGGTGCAGGGCGCGCACCGCCAGTTCCATGTACTTCTCGTCGATCACGACCGAGGTCTTGATCTCCGAGGTGGAAATCATCTGGATGTTGATGCCTTCATCACTCAGGCACTTGAACATCCGGCTGGCCACACCCACGTGGCTGCGCATGCCGATGCCGACGATGGACACCTTGCAGATACGGCTGTCACCCACCACGTCGGCAGCACCCAGAGCCGGTACCACCTTGCCCTTGAGCAGGTCCACCGTTTTCTGGAAATCGTTGCGGTGAACCGTGAACGAGAAGTCGGTCTTGCCATCCTTGGAGAGGTTCTGGATGATCACATCCACCTCGATGTTGGCCTCGGCCACGGCACCCAGGATCTGGTAGGCAATGCCCGGCTTGTCGGGCACACCCAGCACGGAAACCTTCGCTTCGTCGCGGTTGAAGGCAATGCCGGAAACAACGGCTCGTTCCATATCAGCGTCTTCCTCAAAAGTGATCAGGGTGCCAGAAGTGGCCTCTTCGTTCAAATCGATGTCCCAGGGCGTGAAGCTCGACAGGACGCGCAGCGGTACCTTGTACTTGCCGGCAAACTCCACCGAGCGGATCTGCAGCACCTTCGAACCCATGCTGGCCATTTCCAGCATCTCTTCAAAGCTCACACGCTCCAGGCGACGGGCTTCGGGCACCACGCGCGGGTCGGTCGTATAGACGCCGTCCACGTCGGTGTAAATCAGGCACTCGTTGGCCTTGAGGGCGGCGGCCACGGCCACAGCCGAGGTATCGGAACCACCGCGACCCAGCGTGGTGATGTTGCCGCCATCGTCAATGCCCTGGAAGCCGGTGATGATCACCACCTTGCCGGCATCCAGATCGGCGCGCACGCGGGCGTCGTCGATCGACTCGATACGCGCCTTGGTGTAGGCATCGTTGGTCTTGATCGGCACCTGCCAGCCGGCGTAGCTCACCGCATCCAGGCCTTCGGCCTGCAGGGCAATGGCCAGCAACGCGGACGAGGCCTGCTCGCCGGTAGACGCCAGCATGTCCAGTTCGCGGCCGTAGGCCTTGCCCGGTTTCTCGGGCGCCACTTCCTTGGCCAGGGCCAGCAGACGGTTGGTCTCACCGCTCATGGCGCTGGGGACCACCACCATCTGGTGGCCGGCCTTGTGCCACTTGGCCACGCGACGGGCCACATTGCGGATGCGCTCGGTCGACCCCATCGAGGTGCCGCCGTACTTGTGAACAATCAATGCCATCGGAATGGTCGCGACGCGGGCCGCGAGGAGAAACGGTTGGAAATGGGTGTCTGACCGCTCGCCGGGATCGGGCAAAGCCGGTAGATTATAAGGGTTGACCCTCACAGGGTCCGATAGACCAGATGGTCATCCGCCCGCTCTACCCGGCCACCGGCGGCCCGCAGCTGCAGGCGGTGGCCTCGGGTGCGGCAAGCATCGACCTGATCAAGCAACTCCGACAACTGCGCCTCGGTAGGCGCTGCACCAGCCTCCTGCTTGAGCCAGTGGCGCAACACGTTCGACTGACGGGCTCGGGACAGCGCCTGCAGGGCCGACAGCCTGGGCTGGACCCCCACGGTCTGCAGATCCTCGTGAGCGAGCTCATCCAGCAGAACCTGCGCCTGTGCCGCGTGGCGGGCGCTGCGCGCCAGCGCCTGACGAAACCCCGGAAAGCACGCCTGCCAGGCAGGCATGAGAAGCGAACGGATCCGGTTGCGCGTGAACCGTGGATCCGTGTTCGATGGATCATCCACAAACGCCAGGCCCTGCTCAAGCACCCAATCGCGCAAGGTCGCTGCGGGAATGCCGAGAAAGGGCCTGCCGAACAGCGCACCATGGCGCACGAACCGCTCGGGCATGCCAGCCAAGCCTGGCAGACCGGCACCCCGACTCAAGGCCAGCAACAAGGTTTCGGCCTGATCGTCGGCATGCTGACCCAACAGAACCACCGACACATCGGCCTCGCGAGCCATGCCTGCCAGCGCCAAGTAACGCGCCTGTCGGGCGGCATCTTCGGGACTCTGGCCGGGAGCATGCCGGGCATCCGTGCGGCCAACCTGCAGAGGCACGTTCAGCCGGGAAGCCACCTCCCGCGCGGTGGCCTCGAAGCCATCGGCCGCGGCCTGCAGGCCATGGTGCACGTGCAGCGCCACCACCTGACCGGGCCAGACAGACACCGCTGCCGCCAGCAAGGCGGTCGAGTCTGCGCCGGCGCTGTAGGCCACACCCACCTTGCCGGAAAAGTCAGGCGGACACCATCTGGACCGCCATGCGGTCAGGGCGCCAGCCCCGGTATCCGACAGACGGGACATCCTGCGCTGCGTCGCCAGGCGCCGCGTCAGCGCTTTTCGCGCGCCTCGGCCTTGGTGTCGGTAAATCGACCGTAGCTGTCCAGGCGCTGGTAGCGGCGCTCCAGCAGTTCCTTGACCTTCAGGTCGGACACCTGGCGCCAGGCATCGTTGAGCGCGCGCTTGAGGAAAGCCGCCATCTGCTTGTGGTCACGGTGGGCACCGCCCACGGGCTCATTGACGATCTTGTCCACCAGACCCAGGGCCTTGAGCCGATGGGCCGTGATGCCCAGGGCTTCGGCCGCATCGCTGGCGCGATCGCTGGTCTTCCAGAGAATCGATGCGCATCCTTCGGGGCTGATCACGGAATACACCGAATACTGCAACATCACCACCTGGTCGGCCACGGAGATGGCCAGCGCACCGCCGGAACCGCCTTCGCCAATGATGGTGGAGATGATCGGCACCTCCAGCTGGGCCATTTCGTAGATGTTGCGACCGATGGCCTCGGACTGACCGCGCTCCTCGGCGTCGATGCCCGGATAGGCACCGGGCGTATCCACGAAGGTGAACACCGGCAACTTGAACTTCTCGGCCAGTTTCATCAGGCGCAAGGCTTTGCGGTAGCCCTCGGGCTTGGTCATGCCGAAGTTGCGCAGGCCGCGCTCCTTGGTGTCGCGGCCCTTCTGGTGACCGATCACCATGCAAGGCTGCCCGTTGAAGCGCGCCAGACCACCCACGATCGACAGGTCGTCGGCAAAGTGGCGGTCGCCGTGCAGCTCCACGAAGTGCGTGAAGATCTCGCGCACATAGTCCAGCGTGTACGGGCGGTCCGAATGCCGGGCGATCTTGGTGATCTGCCACGGGGTCAGGTTGCTGTAGATATCCTTGGTCAGCTGCAGGCTCTTGTTGGCCAGCTGCTCGATCTCCGCAGAGATGTCGACCGCCGATTCGCTCTGCACATAACGCAGTTCTTCGATCTTGCCTTCGAGCTCCGCGATCGGCTGCTCGAAATCCAGGAAGTTCTTCTTGCCCAAGATGTTTCTCCGGGTCAGTAGGCCACGGGGGCCGGGTCCAACGAGCGCCAAATATACCAAGTCGCCACGCTGCAGAAAGGTGCCCATGAGGCGGCCACTTCGCGCATCTCGCTGCGACTGACCGGTTCCCCGGAAAAGTAGCATTGGCTGATGCCGTTTTGCAGGCCGACGTCGTCCAGCGGCAGCACGTTGGGTCTCATGAGGTGAAAGATCAGGAACATCTCGGCCGTCCAGCGGCCAATGCCGCGAATGGCCACCAGTTCCTTGATGATGGCCTCGTCGTCCATCTCGACCCACTGGTCGACATGCACCTGATCGTTCGCGAAATGCAGGGCCAGGTCGACCAGATACTCCACCTTGCGGGCAGAAAGGCCGGCCGAGCGCATGTCATCGACCTTGAGCTTGAGCACATGGGCCGGGGTCATCTTGCGGGGCAGCTGTTCGAACCGGTCCCAGACCGATTGCGCGGCCTTGACCGAAATCTGCTGCCCCACGATGCTGCGCGCCAGGGTCACGAAAGCGTCCCCCCGGGACTGCAGGTAAGCGCCAGCATGCTGGGGGATGAGCTTTTTCATCACCCGATCGCGTTTCATCAGGTGACGACAGGCCTCCTGCCAGTACAGGGGCGCATCATCGCCCACCGGCGGCAACTGGGACGCTGCCGCCATCAGGCACGCTCCCAGGTGGTGCCGGCAGGGCCGTCCTTGAGGACGACTCCCTGGGCCAGCAACTCCTGGCGGATGCGGTCGGCCTCGGCAAAGTTCCTGGCCGCCTTGGCTGCGGCACGGGCGGCGATCTGCTCGCCAATGGCGGCCTCATCCAGCCCACCGGCGGCGCCACCGGCCTGCAGGTAGGCCTGGGGGTCCTGCTGCAGCAGCCCAAGCACACCGCCGAGCGCCTGCAGCAAGCCAGCCAGCGCAGCGTCACGCGTGCGGTTGACCTCGCTGGCCAGGTCAAACAGCACGGCCACCGCTTCGGGTGTGCCGAAGTCTTCGTCCATGGCCGCCTTGAAGCGTGCCGCGAAGGGCTGGCTCCAGTCGATGGCCGGAGGCACCTGGCCCCGCACCGCCGCCAGCGCCGTGTAAAGGCGCTTGAGGGCCGAGCGCGCATCATCCAGGTGGGCATCGCTGTAGTTCAGCGCGCTGCGGTAGTGGGCACGCAGCACAAAGAAGCGAACCGTCTCCGCGTCGTACTTCTCCAGCACCTCGCGGATGGTGAAGAAGTTGCCCAGGCTCTTGGACATCTTCTCGTTGTCCACCCGCACGAAGCCGTTGTGCATCCAGAAACGCGCCAATGGCTGCCCGGTGGCCCCTTCGCTCTGGGCAATCTCGTTCTCGTGGTGCGGGAACTGCAGGTCGGCGCCGCCGCCGTGGATGTCGAAGCTCTCGCCCAGCATCTGGCAACTCATGGCCGAGCACTCGATGTGCCAGCCTGGCCGCCCGCTGCCGTAGGGACTGTCCCACTTGGCCTCGGCCGGCTCATCGGCCTTGGCCGACTTCCAGAGCACGAAATCCAGCGGGTCCTGCTTGCCGTCGTCCACCGCCACGCGCTCGCCCGCACGAAGGTCGTCCAGCGACTTGCCCGAGAGCTTGCCGTAGCCCGCGAACTTGCGGACCGCGTAGTTCACATCGCCATTGGCGCTGCGGTAGGCCAGGCCCTTCTCTTGGAGACGGCGCACGATGTCCAGCATCTGCGGAACGTACTCCGTCGCGCGGGGCTCATGGGTCGGCCGCTCGATGCCCAGTGCGTCGGCATCCTGGTGCAGCGCATCGATCATCCGGTCGGTGAGCGAGGTGATCGTCTCG
This sequence comes from Hydrogenophaga sp., assembly GCA_021166755.1. Taxonomy (GTDB): domain Bacteria; phylum Pseudomonadota; class Gammaproteobacteria; order Burkholderiales; family Burkholderiaceae_C; genus Hydrogenophaga; species Hydrogenophaga bisanensis. The sequence goes on from JAJPEW010000112.1 coordinate 15,035, forward strand.
CCGTTCTTCACGGCGCGGGCGATGATCTTGTCGTCGATGTCCGTCACGTTGCGGACATAGGTCACGCGGTAGCCGCTGGCCTTGAGCCAGCGCTGCACCACGTCGAAGGCCAGCATCGAACGGGCGTGGCCAAGGTGGCAGAGGTCGTAGACCGTCATGCCGCAGACGTACATGCGCACGTGCTGCTTTTCCAACGGCTCAAACGGCTCCAGCCGCCGGGTCAGCGTGTTGTAAATGTGTAGGGTCATGGAAGGGTGAGGGAGGGAGCGCTGACGCATTCGGAGGCTGCCCCTCAGATACAATGCCTTCAGTATATCCAGCCTGTCGGAGGCTCCCCGTTGCCGTCCGGCGGCGCACGTCATCCTGGCAGACGATCCGCACCGTCCCTGAAAACACGAGGCACCATGTTCACGACCGAGCGCTCCACCCGTTCCCTGCAAGGCCCGCTTCTGCCACTTCGACGGCTGTCGGCCCTGGCGGCCGTGGTGGCGGCCTTGTCTGCTCCGCTGGGAGCCACCGCACAGACGGATGCCTATGCCGAGGTCAATCGACTGGTGAGGGCGGGACAGCTCAATGATGCCCTGGCCAAGGCAGATCAATATCTGGCAGGCAAGCCCAAGGACCCCCAGATGCGGTTCCTCAAGGGCGTGATCCAGACCGAGGGCGGCAAGACGGCAGACGCGATCACCACCTTTGCCAAGCTGACCGAGGATTACCCCGAACTCCCGGAGCCCTACAACAACCTGGCGGTGCTTTACGCCGGCCAGAGCCAGTTCGACAAGGCCCGCGCCGCGCTGGAGATGGCCATCCGGACCAACCCCAGCTACGCCACCGCGCATGAGAATCTGGGAGACGTGTACGCCAAGCTGGCCAGCCAGGCCTACAGCAAGGCACTGCAACTCGACGCCAACAATACGGGGGCTGCGCCCAAGCTGAGCCTGATTCGCAACCTGTTTGCGGGCGGCAAATCGGCGGTTGCGCCCGTGGCAGCCCCTGCCGAAGTGGCCAAGGCCCCTTCCGCCGCTGCGCCTGTCACATCTGCACCCGCCGCGGCCCCGGCCGAACCAGCCAAAACCGCAGCGGCGCCGGCAGCCGCTGGCAACGACGCCGTCGAGGCGGCGGTTCAGGCCTGGGCCAAGGCCTGGTCTTCGAAGGACATGAAAGGCTACCTGGGTGCCTACGCGCCCAATTTCACCCCGGCAGGGGGCCAGTCTCGGGCCGCCTGGGAGTCTGAACGCCGTGCCCGCATCGTTCCCCGCAACCGGATCGATGTCGACATCGACGACCTCAAGGTCAGCGTGGATGGAAATCGTGCCGTGGCACGGTTCAGTCAGGCCTATCGGTCTGACGCCGTCAACGTCACGAGCCGCAAGACTCTGGACATGGTCCGTCAGGGTGATCGCTGGCTGATCGTGCGCGAATCCACCGGGTCCTGATGCCCTCTCCCCGGCATTTCCAGCGGGGACACGCCAGTTTCCCCACCGCCTTCGACGAGCCACGGCCGTTCAAGCGCAGCCATCTTCTCGTGGCCTTGGCGCTGGTGCTGGGTGTGGCTGCGGGTGCTGCACACTGGTGGTCTACAATGCACCGTGAGGCAATGGTGACCACCGCGATCGACCTCGGGTCAGAGGCACCGGTTGGCACCGCCATCCGGTCAGGTCTGATCGATGCGGCCTATGCCCGAGTTCACCCGAGTTCGACCGTGCCAACCGATGGCCTCAGTCGCGCTCCCCTGACCGACGACTTGCTCCACGAGGTCAAGCCCCTGCTGGGCCAGGCAGAGGCGCGCCTGATTGGCATCTACCAGCACATCCGGCAGGCAGAACATCGTCAGGCATTGCAGGCGGCCGAGGCGCTGGTGCGCGACCATCCCAACTTCCAGCTGGCCCAGCTGGTTCTCGGCGATCTTCTGACCTTGCAGACGCGCCCTGTCCGCACCCTGGGTGACGTGCCCGATACCAGTGCGCTGGCAGCTGCGGACCAGTTGAAGGCCCTGCGTGAGGAGTCGCGCAGACGCCTGGCCGCCCTGACCGAGCGTCCACCGGCAGGCCATGTACCCCGGCAGTTCCTGTCGTTGGCTCCGCAAAGCAGACATGCCATCGCGATCGATGCCTCGCGTTCCCGCCTGTACCTGTTCGAGAACCTCACCCCGGCCAATACCAGCGAAGAGCGCGCGCCAGACTTGCGACTGATCGCGGACTACTACATCTCGGTCGGCCTGCAAGGCATTGAAAAACAGGTCGAGGGCGACAAGCGCACCCCGCTGGGTGTCTACTACATCACCAGCACCCTGGACCCGGACAAACTGCCCGACCTCTACGGCGTGGGCGCGCTGCCCATCAACTACCCCAACGCCCTCGACCTGCAGCGCGGAAAGACCGGCAGCGGCATCTGGCTGCATGGCACCCCCAGCAACCAGTTTGTCCGCGCTCCGCAAGCTTCAGACGGCTGTGTCGTGCTGTCCAACCAGGATCTGAGCCGCATCCTTCGCACCGTGCAGATCCGTACCACGCCAGTGGTGATTGCAGAGCGGCTCGAATGGGTTTCACCGGACGGACTGGACGCCGACCGGAAGGATTTCGCCCAAGCCCTGGAAAGCTGGCGTCAGGCGCGCAGCGCCGGTGACGAAGCAAGCCTGAGGGCCTTGTACTCCGATCGGTTCCGACAGTCCGGAAAGGACCTTGAACGGGTGTGGCCGCGTTTGGCCGCCGAGTTGCGCAACCCGCGGCCGATCGAACTCAAGGACACCAGTCTGCTCAAATGGCGGGACACCGAGGAAACCATGGTGGTGACCTTTGGGGAGGTGGCCGCCGGCCAAAGCCGGGGTGTCACCCGGCGCCAATACTGGGCCCGGGAAAACGGCCAGTGGAAGATCTTTTTTGAAGGAAATACCTGATGTCGACCTCCCGTTCGCTGAAGATGCGCCGCCGCACCGCGGCCGTGTTCATGGCACTCACCACCACGGCGCTTGCTCTTCCAGCCTGGGCTCAGGCGCCAGCCGACGCCACCCGTGTGCGGCTGAACACCAGCGCAGGTGACATCGTGCTGGAACTCGATGCGGCCAAAGCCCCCAAGACGGTGGAGAACTTCGTTCAGTATGTGAAGGACAAGCACTACGACGGCACGGTTTTCCACCGGGTGATTGATGGCTTCATGATCCAGGGTGGCGGCTTCACCGCCGACATGACGCAGAAGCCCACGCGTGCGCCCATCCCGCTGGAATCGCGAAACGGCCTGACCAACAGCCGTGGCACCATCGCGATGGCCAGGACTTCGAACCCCAACTCGGCCACCGCCCAGTTTTTCATCAACGTGGTCGACAACGCCATGCTCAACGCCCCCAACCCCGATGGCTACGGCTATGCCGTTTTCGGCAAGGTCGTGACCGGCATGGATGTGGTCGACAAGATCAAAGCCGTTCCCGTCGGAAACAAGGGCGGACACCAGAACGTGCCGAACACGCCCGTGACCATCATCAAAGCCACCCTGGAGAAATGAACATGGCCAACCCCAAAGTCGAACTGCACATCGCCGGCCACGGCGTGATCACCCTGGAACTGGATGCGGACAAGGCACCCGCCTCTACCGCCAACTTCCTGTCCTATGTGAACAAGGGTCACTACAACAACACGATCTTCCACCGTGTCATTCCTGGTTTCATGATTCAGGGCGGTGGCTTCGAACCGGGCATGAATCAGAAGCCCACGGACAAGCCGATCGCCAATGAGGCCAACAATGGCCTGAAGAACGAGACCTTCACCGTGGCCATGGCGCGCACGAACGACCCGCACTCGGCCACGGCCCAGTTCTTCATCAACGTGACCAACAACGCCTTCCTGAACCACACCGCACCCTCCGCCCAAGGCTGGGGCTATGCGGTGTTCGGCAAGGTGGTGGGCGGCACCGACATCGTCAAGAAAATCGAGGGTGTGGCCACCGGCCGCAAGGGCTTCCACGACGATGTGCCCAAAGAAGACGTGGTCATCGAGAAGGCTGTCGCCCTCTGATGAACGGGGCACAGCGCCCCTGCCCCACCCCACCGGGGCCAACCGACCGCTTCGCCCAGTTGCGCATACCTGCGCACTGGCAAGCGGTCGAATTCATTTCCGATGTGCACTTGCACGCCGGCGCAGCGGCCACCGCGTCTGTCTGGCTGGACTGGCTGCGGGACCAACACACCAACATTGACGCTCTGTTCATCCTGGGAGACCTGTTCGAGGTCTGGGTGGGCGACGACGCACTGGATGCCAGCGAAGCGGTCTGCCCCGAGGCGCCATTCCTGCGAGCGTGTGCTGACGCCCTCGCTCGACTGGGTGAGCGCATTCCGGTCTACTTCATGGCCGGTAACCGTGATTTCCTGTTGGGCCGCCAGGCCGCCGATCGCTGCGGGATGATCATCCTGCCCGATCCCACGGTGCTGCACTGGCGGGAAGGTGCCTGGCTGCTGAGCCACGGCGATGAACTCTGCCTGGCCGACGTGCCCTACCAGACCTTCCGCAAGGAAGTGCGCAGCCCCGCGTGGCAGAAGGCCTTTCTGGAAAAACCGCTGACCGATCGCGAAACGATCGCACGGGATCTGCGGCAGCAGAGCGAGTCGCGCAAACAGCAGCAGGGCCACGACCCCTCCCTTTGGGCTGACGTGGACTCTGCCGCGGCGGTGCAATGGTTGCAGGATGCCGGGGCGCGCGCGCTCATTCACGGCCACACCCACCGTCCCGCCCGGCATTCGCTGGCCACTGACTTGGAGCGATGGGTGCTGGGAGACTGGGACGCCGAGGTCACGCCTGCCAGGGCAGAAGTGCTTCGCCTGGACCAGAATGGACTGCACCGTCTGCCGTTGAAGCGGACCTGACTGCCCCCACCTGCAGGCCATGTTGGTGACCGCACTTCAAGCCCTGCAAACCTGGCTTCCCCGCCGCTGGCGCTCGTCGCCCGAGATCGAGCCGGCGCTCTGGCGCCGGGTGGTCGACGCGCATCCGTTTCTTCTCGAACTGGCGGCACCGGATCAGGATCGGCTGCGGACGCTGGCCGGTCACTTCCTCCAGGAGAAGGAATTCCATGGCGCCCATGGCCTGCCCGTGGATGACCACATGGCGCTGACCATTGCCGCACAGGCCTGCCTGCCTCTGCTGCACATGTCGCTGCCTTCCGGACGTGCCCCCAGGTCAGCCGCCGAGTTGCTGGTCTGGTACGACGATTTTGTGGGGATCGTGGTGCAGCCTGGTGCGGCCCTGGCCCAGCGCGAGGTGACCGACGGTGCCGGGGTGGTGCACCGCTACCGTGAAGCTCTGGCCGGAGAAGCCATGGATCGCGGTCCGGTGATGCTGAGCTGGGAAGACGTCATCCACGCGGGTGGCGCCGCCGAACGCGGCGCCAATGTGGTGATCCATGAATTTGTTCACAAGATGGACATGCGCGATATGGCCATGGGACAACACCCGGATGGAGTCCCCCCACTGTTCTCGGGGTTCTTGGGCACCGTCAGCGAAAGCGCGGCACGGCTGCACTGGCAGCAGACCATGACCGCCCAGTTCAACCGTTTTCGCGAGATGGTGTCGATGGCCGAACGCTTCGGCGAAGAAGCTCCGTGGCTGGACGACTACGCGGCGACCAATACCGCCGAGTTCTTCGCCGTCACCAGCGAGGCCTATTTCGTTCACCGCGCACGCTTCGGGCAGGAATTTCCGGAACTCCTGCCGCTGTATGACGGGTTCTACCGCAGCGCGGCCATACGCCAGGCGGCACCACCGGCCTGATCAGCGCCGCACCAGCACCTTCAAGGCCGCCAGCAGTCGCCGTGCCGCCGCCGCATCGTGCGCCGATGCCAGCACCCGTCCCACATCCTGGGCCCAGGTTTGAGCAGGAGCCGGATCGTTGCGACGTGTGAGCAGCTGCAACTGCAAGGCACGGCGAGCGTCCAGATGCTCCGCCGGTGTGGGCAACTCAGCGGCCATCTCCAGCCGCAGCAAGGCCTCCGACGCATGCCCTGCTGGCGCATTCCCCAAGGCTTGCGTCCACGCGGTGCGTGCGCTGGCGGGCACCTTTGACCCCAGCGCCTGTGCGGCCGGCATGGCGGCGGCATCCCTCGATTCCCAGGCCGCCAGCAACTGCGTCAGGACCTCGCCGTGGGCCTGTGCCGCCAGGCGCCGCAAGGCGGCCTCGGCGTGCTCGATGGCCTGTCGCTGGGCACGGAAGGCCGCGTCTCCGAGACGGGGGCCGAGCACGCGCGGCTCACGGCCCTCGCGCCAGTCACGCGTCTCGCGCCGGCCACGGTCAGCGCCCTGAGGCTCGCGGCCGCCGCGCACATCACGTCCAGGCCTCCGATCATCGCGGGAAGGCGCCACCGTGCGCGCCTGGCCCGGTCGGTCATCCCCACGCACGGCCACCAGCTTGCGCGGCGCAGGTGCGGCGACAGAGGCATCCGCCGCCGCGGCTTCCTCTGAGTCGGCAGGAGCCTCGGTCGCCACAGGTGCCGCCACCGAGGCGGCCACCTCTGCCGGAGCGCGCATGGCCTCCTCCAGCGCGCGACGGGCGTCGTGGATTCGTCCGGCATCGGCGGCAGCCACCGCCTCATCCAGCGCCTTGGCGGCCGCCAGCACACGCTGATCATGGGCGCTCACGGCCGACGCTGCCTTCTCACGCTCGACACTCTTGCGGGCAAACGCCTCGTCGATCGGTTTGCGGAACGCATCCCAGAGTTTCTGCTCCTGCTTGCGCTCCAGCGGCACCGCATGGGCCTCGGCCTGCCAGCGCTGCTGCAACGCCTTGACGTCGTCAATGCGCCACTGTGGCGCCGTGGACAAGGCTTGTGCTTCCTCAATCAATGCCTTGCGGCGGGCCACACTGGCCGCCTGTTCCGTCTCCAGACGGACGTGGGCATCGTGCATGGCCGCCTTCCACATCGGCTGAAGCTCGGCAAACTGCTTTTCACTCAGGTGCCCGGCTTCGCGCCAACGCTCGGAGAACGCATGCAGAGCCCGGATCTGGGCTTTCCAGTCGCTGTCAGACGCATGGGCCACTGTCCAGGCCTTGACTTCTTCGATCAGCGCCAGACGCGCCGCCCGATGGGCTTCGCCCTGCTGACGGACCTGGGTGAGCCAGGCCTCGACCACTTTGTGGGCCTCGTTGCACGCCTCATCAAACCGCTTCCACAGCGCATGATTGGGTGCCCCACCCTGATCGGTGGTCTTCCACTGGGCGCGCAGCTGGCGCAGGGTTTCCTGCAGCTTGCGCCCCCCCAGCCGCTGGCCTTCGGGTACCTGGGTCAGCGCCTCAGCCTTCTTGACCAGTTCCTCCCGCAGCTGATCGGCACGCCAGCGCTGCCAGCCTTCCATCTCGCCCGCCTGGGCCAGCAAGGCCTGGGCCTTGCCTTCCACATCCGCGGGCAGGAGTCGTGCGTGAGATTTGAGGTACTGCCTGACATCGGCCGCCGCCTTGGGCGTGGCCTTGCCGTGACCTTGTTCCAGATCGGTGGCCAGCACCTTGAGCAAGGCCTCCAGCTCCGCCACAGCGCGTGCACGCATCGCTTCGCGCTCCGCAGGATCTACAGCCGGTGCCGGAGCCGATTCGCCTCGGGCGGCACGCAGCTCATCGGCCCAAACAGGCACCGCGGGCAACGGTGCGCTGGCATCCTGTTCGGCCGCCACCGCCTGTGCCAGCGCCGCCTCGAAGGCGTCCCACACCAGCAGCAACTGCTGGCGCGACGCCTCGAGCATGGGCGGGAACTTGGGCTCGACACTCGACCAATGCGCCTGGTTGACCAAGGTGCCGGACTGCGCCTGCCACTGCTGCACATCGCCGCGCAACGCATCCGCAGCGGCCAATGCTTCGCGCCAGGGTTTGGTCGAGAGCACTTCGATGCGCTGGGCCAACAGCACCGCCGCCTCGCGTTCCACCTGCACCTGATGCTGCAGATCCTCGATCGCCTTCACCCGCTCGGCCAGAGCCTGCTTGAGACTGGCCAGTGGTTCACGCGACAAGGGAGCACCCGCCCGGGCCGCATCGCGCTGCCATGCCATGGCATCGGCCAGGTTGATGCGGGACTGCGCCAGCATCGACTCCGCCTTGGCCGCCCATTCGGCAGCCGCCTGCTCCTGGGTACGAAGGCGCCGTACCTCGTCCATCTTCTCCTTGAGGGGTTTGGCCGCACCACGATCACGGTGTGACAACTCCTTGAACACCTCATTCATGAGCTCCCATGCAGGTTCTGAAGCCAGCCACTCCTTCACACGGCTCAGGCGCTCGCCCGACGTGGCGGCAGAGAACACCCCCCCCGTGGCGGCATCCAGCGGGTGTTGTGTCTGGGCGGTCTTGGCACTGGCGGAGGAAGGATTCACAGCGGGCTCGTTGACTGGGGACTGGGGCGCATTCTTGCGCCAGGGCAGCAGGGACATGGGATGGGCAATCCGAACGGAAGGTCAGCGTGGGCCGGCAAGTTGACCGGCACATCCAACCCGTATTGTCACCCGTCCCGGGCGGCCGCCGATCACCACCAGCCACTGTTGTGGGCTCAAAAGCAAGAAACCCCGGCGGGCTGAACCCACCGGGGTTGTTGACGGCGGGCAATCTGCACTGGCCGTCGGGCTGGACGGAGGGAGTTTGATGTCCTTCCGGCCTGGAAGCAAGAGATTGCTCCCATGAATGCCAGGCGGCCAATGTTGGCCTTCTGGCGAAGATGCTTGCGAAGAGCAAGCGCCTTTAGGTTAGCCTTGGCAAGTGGTGCCGGCAAGTCCCCTTCGTCGGTCAGCGATGGGAAATTTCTATGAGTTGCCACTTAGCGCTCTGTTCCTGCAATGCCGCACGAAAGCGCTGACCGCACAGCGGATGAGTGCTTTTTGCCGACAGACGGACGACCACCCTCCTGAGATCACGCCCGCCTCCCGACAACCAGCATGATTCCTGAGGTTGCTGCTAGTCTGATCGAAGAAACCCGATTTTTATATATCTATTAATAGATAAAAAGTCGTTTTCTATATTTGACTTGACATTAGTTCGTGCCTAACATCCGCCAGCTTTGCCCACTAGGGTAAACCCGACACGCTGCCGACTTCGGCTAAGTCGGTGCGCAGAACCACGACGACTGCCACCGATGGCGTCCCAATCCAACCCGCGCGGTGCACCCACCGCAACGGCCATGAAAGGAGCGACGACATGACAGCGCACAACAAGAACAACCCGGCTTCGCACCGGGCCACACCAATCATCCGTACCATCCTGTCCGACATGGCGCTCGGACTGTTCAAGGTCACCCACAGTGGGGCCGCCATGCTTGGCCTGGCCACCGCCGTCGGCCTGGTGACGTTGATGGCCAGACCCGATCTGCGCCAGGAAGTCGAGCACCACGCCCTGGGCTGGCTGCTGCAACGCCAGCAAACCCAGTCCCCGGCCGAGCCCGAATTGCCGGTGGAGCCGCAGGCGGCGGAAAGAGCCACCGCCACCCTGCCCCATACCCTGCCCGCAGAACAGGCCAAGGTCGCGCACTGGCTCAGCCGCAAGTACCGTGTGGCCCCCGAACCGCTGAGCGTGCTGGTATCCGAGGCTTTCGAAGTGGGTCGAGCCGTCAAGATCGACCCCACGCTCATCCTCGCGGTCATGGCGATCGAATCGCGCTTCAACCCATTCGCACAGAGTCCGGTGGGCGCCCAGGGGCTCATGCAGGTCCTCACCAAGGTCCATACCGACAAATATGAGGACTTCGGCGGCAAGCTGGCGGCGTTCGATCCGGTGGCCAACCTGAGGGTCGGCGCCCAGGTGCTGCAAGACTGCATCCGCCGTGCCGGTTCGATCGAGGGAGGGCTGCGTCTGTACGTGGGCGCGGTCACCACCGACGGTGCCGACTACATCAACAAGGTGATGGCTGAACACCTGCGCATTCAGAGTGTGGCCCTGGGCAAGCCCATGCCCCGCGACTTTCCCAACTTCGCGCCCACCCCCTTGCCGGTGACCGACACCGCGCCGGTCGACAATGTCCCGGCTGTGCCCCAGGAGCAGGAAGCGCTGGCGCCCATAACCGCACCGGGCGCGCCCGTACCGGGTGAGGTGCGCTCCTTTCGTGCCTCCTGAAGAGACCTTGACCCCGGTTCTGGTCAGTCGCGTCCGATAGAATCTGACCCGTGCGCGACTGGCGATAGGTCCGTTGTCCGACTCGGTCGGATACTGACGGGCTGACGTGGCCCCCCGGCCCTCTGGAACACCGGGACAACCACTGGGAAGCGCACCGCCCGGAATTGCGGGTGTTCAGCCGTTCGCCTGGGCAGTCCCTGCCACCAACCTTTCGGTGCGCGGGGTCCATGTCACCCGAGACTGCCAAACCATGTACGACCGCAACATCCTCATCGAGCAAACCGATCCCGAGCTGTTCGCCGCCATCCAGGCCGAGAACGCGCGCCAGGAACACCACATCGAGCTGATCGCGTCGGAGAACTACACCAGCCCGGCGGTGATGGAAGCGCAGGGTTCGCAGCTCACCAACAAGTACGCCGAGGGCTATCCCGGCAAGCGCTACTACGGCGGCTGCGAATACGTGGACATCGTCGAGCAGCTGGCGATCGACCGCGTGAAGGCGCTGTTCGGCGCCGAGGCCGCCAACGTGCAGCCCAACTCCGGCTCGCAGGCCAACCAGGCGGTGTTCATGGCCTTTTTGAAGCCCGGCGACACCATCATGGGCATGAGCCTGGCCGAAGGCGGCCACCTCACCCACGGCATGGCGCTCAAC